>JAQVQL010000150.1 GCA_028701595.1 Herbinix sp. | reverse complement strand
GGTTATGTCTCTATACTCCTATGGAAGACAGGCATGTTTAATTCTGAATTCGGGTTACTCAATCAATGGATGGAGCAGCTAGGACATCAAACTGTAAAATGGCTTAGTAATGATATATCGGCATTTATCTCATGTACTGTCGTTAACCTCTGGCTTGCACTACCATTTATGATTACCATGATGGATGGAGCGCTACAGAGTGTGGATAGCACCTATTATGAAAGTGCTGATTTAGAGGGTGCCAACTGGCTACAGAAATCGATACACATTACGGTTCCTATGATTAAGCAGATTGTAGCTCCCGCTATTATCATTACTATTTTCACCACCTTTAAACAATTTGATATTATTTATCTCTTAACCCAGCAACCTGGAGCAAAAACCGGTGCCGATATTCATACTGTGATTACATATGCTCATGAAAACGCTTTTGTCACTAATAATTACGGTTTTAGCTCCGCAATATCTATTATCATATTTGCTATACTAATAATTTTCAATCTCTCATTTAATAAAAGTTCGAAAGGAGACCGTATATGAAAAAAAGAAAAAAGAATGCTTTAAGGCTTGGTTTGCTTAATATCTTTTTTATAGCTGTATGCTTTGTTTGTATGATACCTATTATTTATGTCTTTTCGGTCTCCTTTAACGCACAAAACAGTCTACTTAGTACGAAATTTTCTATTATTCCAGAAGATTTTACCCTAAGAAATTATAAAGCAGTATTATTTGATGAACCTGTACTGCTTTGGTTTAAGAATACAGCTATCATGTCAGTTGCTACAGTGGTATTATCATTAGTTGTTGCAGTACCAAGTGCCTATGCATTTTCAAGCTTTCGATTTAAAGGACGTAAGCAAATATTATATATTCTATTAATACTAAATGCTTTTCCCTCGATACTATCTATGTTCGCAATCTATAAAATATTAAGCTCAATGCAATTAGCACATACAAAGATGGGATTGATTATAGTATATATAGGGACAATGGCTATATTCGGAATATGGAATATGAAAGGATATTTTGATACGATACCATCAGGAATTTCTGAGGCGGCAACAGTAGATGGTGCAAACGACTATAAATTAGTAACAAAGATTATACTCCCATTGGCAAAACCATCTATTATTGTAACAGCAATTATGATTTTAATATATGTATGGAATGAGTATATATTCTCAATTATCTTTATGACTGGAAGTGAGAACTACACATTGGCAGCCGGCTTATATTCGCTCCAAGCTTCTGAAATGTCGGGAAGTTGGCCGATTTTTTCAGCAGCTTCTTTGGTTGTGTCATTTCCGATATTAGTTATATTCTTTATTTTTCAAAAACATATGATATCCGGCTTAACAGTCGGTGGCGTGAAGGGCTAAGGAGGAACTGATGATTAGAGAATCCATATTACATATACCTATGTCAAACTATGCTCATGGACTAGATGAGACACATGTATTATTTCGTATTAGAACAGCTAGAAAAGATATTCGTACTTGTACACTATATTATGGAGACCGAGCATGTAGACTTACACCAGTTATCTTTTCAAGCATTAAGATGAATATAGTTGCAGGAGATCTGTACTTTGACTATTTTGAGGTAGAGTTAGAATCACCATATACGAGAATATGTTACTATTTTGAACTTGATGATGGCATAGACAAGATATATTACTATTCAGAGCTTTTTACGAAGCACCTTACGAGTGATCGATCTGCCTATTATCAGTTGCCCTATAATAGACGAGAGGACATAGCAGATGTTCCGAAATGGGTAAAGGATGCTATTATTTATAACATTTTTCCAGACAGCTTTGCTACATCCAGACAATATATAAGTGCTTTGGAGACCATAAAAGAATTTAATGGACATACCACAAAAGGGAAGAATGGGGGTACTATACTAGGTATTTTAGAGAATATAGATTATCTTATGCATATGGGCATAAGCTGCGTATATATCAACCCTATCTTTGCAGCAGGGGAGTATCATAAATATGATATTCTAGATTATTATCATATTGATCCTTGCTTTGGCACCAATGAAGAGTTTCATGAGCTGGTTCAGGTATGTCATAGCAAGGGGATTCGAGTTATTATTGATGGTGTATTTAACCATTGTGGGTGGAAGTTCTTTGCTTTTGAGGATGTGGTTATTAATGGAGAGAATAGTCAATATAAGGATTGGTTCTATCGACTTTCATATCCAGTAATTAGGCCGGATAATATGGATGACATTCCAAATTATGAATGTTTTGGCTACGAACGACTAATGCCTAAATTAAACACCTCTAATCCTGAGGTGATTAGATACTTTTGTGATGTCTGCAGATATTGGTTAGAGGAATATGATATTGATGGCTGGCGTCTTGATGTAGCCAATGAGGTTAATGATGATTTTTGGAGAGCTTTTCGTAAAACAGCAAAAAAAATAAAACCGGATTGCTTTCTGATAGGTGAGGTCTGGGAATCGGCGGAGCATTATCTTAAAGGAGATTTATTCGATTCTACTATGAATTATGATTTTAGAAAGAGCTGTCAAGCTTTTTTTGCAGAAGGTAGAATAGATGCTTATGAATTCGATTCACGAGTGACTCGAATGAGAATGCGTTATCGTAGGAATATGTTATACGGCCAGCTAAACCTATTAGATAGCCATGATGTATCAAGGTTTTTATCACTTTGTCAAGGCAGTATCCCAAGATATAAATTGGCAGTTATATTTCAAATGATGTTTATTGGAGCACCATCCATATTTTATGGAGATGAACAACAGATCATGGGTCTTACAGAGGATGAATACCGAAGTCCAATGGTATGGAATAGAAGCAGTGAGCTTTTCACCTTTTATCAATTAGTGATATCTTTGCGAAAAGAGCTAGAAGCCATTCGATATGGCAGTTATTGTACTATCTACGCAGGGAAAGGTGACGGCCTTTATATATTTGAACGGGTCTATAACAGTGAGAAAATAGCTGTAATTCTTAATGGGCAGGATAAGGATATCGATATCAATGGCTATACTCAGATTAACGAAGTGCTATTGCAGGAAGGATATCAGCATACAACACTTTCGGGCTATGGTTATATTATTGCAAATAGAAAAATTTAGTTATATAATTAAATGAACACAAAACAGAGGTGAAATTATGGCAATAACAATAAAAGATGTTGCAAAAGCGGCAAATGTGTCAACAGCTACTGTATCAAAAGTAATTAATGGTTCTCCTTCGATTTCTATAAAGACGGTGGAGAATGTTAAGCATATCATGAAGGAGCTGAATTACTATCCGAACTCAAGCGCTCAAAATTTTGCAAGGAAATCAACTCGTAATATAGTCTTTGCAACTAGACTTGAGAGGAACACGGCCTTTGAAAATCCGCATATGTTTGAGATTATGTCAGGAGTTGGGAAATACCTAAGTAAAAAGAACTATACTATGAGTATTATTAATATAGATGAGGAATCTAGGTCTGATGAAATTGAGCGAATCATTGCACAGAAAAGTGCAGATGGCATGGTAATTCATGTTTCAGTTGTCACCAAAGAGATGGAGTATATTATTCGTAAAGCGGAGTTCCCTCATATAGTAATTGGATGTCCAAGCTATGAGAGCCGATTATGCTGGATAGATAATAATAATTATCTATCCGGTGAGATGGCAGCAAATCATCTTGTTGATCAGGGCTATAGGAATATTGCCTATATAGGCGGGGTAGAAGAGGATTTTATATCGACCCATCGCTTGCAAGGCGCAATCACAGCTCTAGCTGAAAAGGGATTAAAGATAACAGAAGAGCATATAAGGTGTGGCGAATCCACAAGACAGGAAGGGTACAAGATGCTTGAGAGTATCCTATTGGAACCGAATAGACCCGATGCAATAATCTGCTCTAATAACCACATAGCATTGGGAGTAATGAAGTCCATCAAGGAACATAATATTAGAATTCCTGAAGATATGGGAGTCATTACATTTGATGATTACCCATTCTCGCAGATTACAGATCCTATGCTATCCGTCGTTAATATTGATGTATACGATTTAGGACAACAGGCCAGCAAGCTTATGATTAATAAGATAAAGAAGCCAAACCTTCAAGTTCAAACCTATACGACCTTGCCTAACCTTATTATACGAGAATCAACCATTAATAATAAAGGATAAGCTATCGTTGGAGCCAACAAATCCAAAAAGTCTATGGTTCAAATTATAAAGATAATCGCTAAATATCCATGCTATTTGGAATTAAAAGAAAATCATAAATACTAATAACCATAATACCTGCCTCGTTATACCATGGAGCTGGCGAATCTTTTACAACAATAATTTTTTTGAACGAATCATCTATTTTAAGAATGGATCTCTGCTCCTGCTCCATCTTTGCTTGGTAAGGGATAGCAAAAGCAAATTGAATATAATTACGTGTTATATACCAGCAGTCTAGAACAAATGGGAACCATTTCCTTATGGGCTGCGTCTATTAAGTAGAATCCATGAAAAGGAAGGTGTCTTATATGAAAAAACATGTTCTATCTGCCACATTGTGTCTTATACTTGTTTTATCTATGATGATTACTCTCTCTGCTTGTGCAATTACAGCAACAGATACGAACTTGATGTCTGGTATGGAAGCGAATACTGTCACGACTGATATTGACATCTCGGAGGAAAGCAGTGCCATAATAGCAGATTTCGCTGTGCGTCTATTTCAGAAATGCGCTGAGGATAATAAAAACACACTAATTTCACCACTGTCTGTAATTAGCGCTCTTGCTATGACAGCAAATGGGGCTGAGGGGAATACGCTCTCACAGATGGAGGAAGCATTCGGGATTCCTGTCTCTAAGCTAAACGAGTATCTATACGCCTACACAAGGGCATTTCCTGCTGGAGATAAATACAAGCTCAGTCTTGCTAATTCAATTTGGTTTAAGGATGACGAGAGCTTTACTGTAGAGCAGGATTTTCTGCAAACCAATGCCAACTGGTATGGGGCGGGTCTCTATAAGGTTCCCTTTAATAACCAAACTCTTAGTGACATTAACAATTGGGTAGATGAAAATACAGATGGCATGATTAAAGACATTCTCGACAGTATACCCGAAGAGGCTATAATGTATCTTGTAAATGCTCTCGCCTTTGATGCCGAGTGGGAGAATATCTATTACGATTATCAGGTGCAAGAAGGAGTATTCACGAAGGAGGACGGATCAAAGCAGCAGGTAGAATTGATGCATTCCACTGAACACCAATATTTGTTGGATGAAGATGCCGTAGGCTTCATAAAATACTATGCTGATAAGAAGTATGCATTTGCTGCCTTGCTACCTAATGAGGATATAAGTGTTACTGACTATATCAAATCTCTAACTGGCGAGAAGCTGGCATCTATGCTTGCAGACCCCCTTAATGTGAAGGTGGATGCAGCTATTCCTAAGTTCGAGAGTGAATACAAAACCCAGCTAAATGATATTCTTAAAGGAATGGGTATGACAGATGCTTTCGACTATACGCTTTCAGATTTTTCAGGAATTGGATATGTGGCAAACTATAACCTCTACATCAGCAGGGTGCTTCATAAAACCTTTATTGCCGTGGATGAAAAGGGAACAAAGGCTGGAGCTGCGACAGTGGTAGAGTTGAAATGTGAGGAAGCTATAATGGAACCTGAGGAGATTAAGACTGTCCACCTGGACCGCCCTTTTGTATATATGCTGATTGACTGCGAAGCCAATCTACCAATATTTATTGGAACAGTCATAGATATAGATAATAAGTGATTATATAATCTAACAACCTGTAAAGCATATAATAAAGATAAGATAAATATATGAAGCAGGGGAAGATATATTGAATAGGCTAGACCCAGACATATTATTTATTGAACTAAGGGATGGTGTAACATTGA
>JAQVQL010000149.1 GCA_028701595.1 Herbinix sp. | reverse complement strand
AATTGACACCCACAAAAAGATATGTCGAGTCTATTAATGAATAACTATTAAATGCTTAGCTGTCCGACTTAGAACAGTACTTTTTCTGTTCAATAATCGGACAGCTTTTTATTTTAAAAAAAATATAAGAAAGGGGTATTCTTATGATAGTAACAGATATAGTAGAGATAAAAGTCGGTCGTGCTAATAAGAAAACTGCTTATGAAATTTATATCGATTATGATTATGAATTCTTGTTATATAAGCAAGACATCAAGGTATATCAGCTTGAAATAGCTACTGAGATCACTTCAGAGCTATACGATAGAATCATTGAAGATACTGTATTTAGGCGTGCCAAACAAAAGGCTATGGCTATACTAAAGTATATGGACAGAACAGAGAAAGAGCTTTATTCTAAATTAAAGGAAGCGCATTATACTGATAATATAATAGTTCGGACGATTGAGTATCTTAAGGAATACCGCTATATAGATGATGAGAGGTATGCTTCGAATTATATCCGCTTTAGGAAGAATACATTAAGTTCATTTTCTATTAAGACAAAACTTATGCGAAAAGGTATAAATAAAGATATTTTAGAAAAGATTATTGCTATAGAATATGATATAGAAATGAATGATGCAGATCCAGAGATAGTAGCAATTAATAAAGCTATTTCAAAAAAATATAGAGATATTACAGACCTTAATTATGAGGATAAGCAAAAGCTTATTGCTTCTCTTTATCGTAAGGGCTTTGATTTGGATAAAATAAACAGATGTCTTAAATAATAATTATATAAATATTTAATAAATAAGCTAAACTCGCTTGCCTTTTGTTTTTAAATATTATACAATTATAATTGGCAGAAAATTGGTATTCTACTACATTTAGAAAAATGGAGGGCTGAAAATGTCTAATGCAGCACAACTATCAGCAAGAGAAAGAATTACTTCATTGCTTGATGAAAATAGTTTTGTTGAAGTCGGTGCATTCATAACAAAACGAAGTACAGACTTTAATCTTGAGCAGAAGGAAATTCCTAATGACGGAGTCATCACTGGCTATGGTCTTATCGACGGCAATCCTGTCTATGTATTCAGTCAGGATTCGTCATCTTTGGGTGGTTCTGTCGGCGAAATGCACGCTAAGAAAATAACCGCGGTTTATGATTTAGCACTTAAGATTGGTGCACCTGTTATCGGTCTAATTGATTCATCGGGCATGAGATTACAGGAGTCTACTGATGCACTTAACGGTTTTGGAGAAATCTATCTAAAACAGGTTATGGCTTCCGGAGTAATTCCACAGATTACCGCAGTATTCGGTAATTGTGGTGGAGGACTGTCAATTATGGCATCCTTAAGTGATTTTTCGCTTATCGAGGAGAAAAATGCAAGACTCTTTTTGCAAACACCAAATTCCCTACAAGGGAACAATAAACAAAAGTTAGATACCTCAGATGCTCATTTTAATGCTTCATTCGGCGCTGTAGATTATGTTGGTACTGACGATCTTGATGTTTTAAATAAAATTCGTGAATTAATAAGCATTATTCCTTCTAACAACGAGGAAGATGGTGCAGTAACAGATTGCAATGATGATTTGAATCGACTGGTTCCTGCATTTGCTCAGGAGCTTACAGATACAAAAACTGCAATTATTGATATTGCTGACAACAACTATTTCTTTGAAATTAAACCAGAATATGCCAAGGAGATGGTTACAGGATTTATCCGATTAAATGGTATAACTGTAGGTGCTATCGCCAATAGGACTAAAATTCTTGATGCGAATGGTAAGACACTGGAGCAGTTTGATTCAGTGCTGACAACTGACGGATGCAAAAAAGCAGCAAAATTTGTTCAGTTTTGCGATGCGTTTGAAATTCCTGTTCTTACTCTGACAAACATAAGTGGCTTTAAAGCTGATGTTACCCAGGAAGGAACCCTTCCTAAGGCATCTGCAGAGCTTACCTATGCATTTGCGGATGCTACCGTACCTAAAGTTAATGTTGTTATCGGAAAAGCTTATGGAAGTGCATATATTTCTATGAATTCCAAGCATATCGGAGCAGATTATGTATTCGCTCTACCCAATGCCGAGATAGGTATGATCGACGCAAAATTAGCTGCACAGATCATGTATGAGGGTGAGTCTTCTGAGCTTGTTAATGAGAAATCTTCGCTCTATGCTTCACTTCAAAATGGTGCCATGTCTGCAGCAAAGAGGGGATATGTTGATAATATCATTGAACCTGAAACAGTAAGAAAGCATCTTATATATGCCTTTGAAATGCTGTTTACCAAAAGCGAAGCAAGGCCTCTAAAAAAACATAGATCATTTTAACTGCGACTAGCACATGATACCAACGTCATTTAAAGAAAGGTTTGATTCATACTATGACCATAATAAATAACGGTATTTCAAATTCTATAGCCCTTCTTTCGCAGGAGCCATTGGGTGATAGACTGAAAACAGCATCACTAAACACTCTGCTTGGAATGGGTATTGTATTTGCCGTCTTAACCTTAATAATATTAATTATCAGCTTATTCAGATTCTTACCCGGCTCTACGCATAAAAGTAAGAAAAGTAGTGGGTCAGCTGTCAAGGTCTCTCCTGTGGATAATGCAATCGCACAGATTGTCAGTCAGGAAGAAGCCAATTTAATAAACGATAATGAACTTGTAGCCGTAATAACTGCAGCAATCTGTGAATTTAATTCAGAGAATTTGACAGATACTTCAGCCGGTGGATTTGTTGTACGTTCTATTAGAAGAATCAATAATAGAAGGAATTTTTTATAGATTACGAGGAGGAATTTTATCATGAAATATTATACAATCACAGTTAATGGCAATACCTATGAAGTATCAGTTGAGGAAAATGGTGGAGTGCCAGCAGTTGCACCTGCTCCTGTTCAAAGAACAACACCTGCTCCTGCAGCTCCCGTTCAAAAGGCTGCACCAGCTCCTGTGGCTGCACCGGCACCTAAGGCTGCATCAGGTGCTCAAGGAAGTATAAATGTAAGCTCACCTATGCCTGGTAAGATATTATCTGTAAAGGCAACAGTAGGTCAAGCTATAAAGAAGGGTGAAGTAATCCTTATTCTTGAAGCTATGAAGATGGAAAATGAAATTGTTGCAACTGATGATGGTACAATAGCCAGCATTAACGTCGCTGCTGGACAATCAGTGGAAGCAGGAGATTTATTAGCTACTTTAAATTAAAATCAAGCCGGATTTCATTAGTAAATCCCCTTTAAGAGGAAGGACTAAAATGGACTATTTAATAAATACATTTACAAACTTATTAGAATCATCAGGGTTTTACAATATAACCTATAAGAATGTAATAATGATTTTTGTAGCCTGCGGACTACTATACTTGGCTATTAAAAAGGGTTACGAACCGTTATTACTAATACCTATTGCTTTTGGAATGCTTTTGGTAAATCTCTTTCCTGAAATTATGGCACAGCCTAGTCTTAATGCTAATGGAGATTTAGTCCCTGGCGGATTATTACATTATTTCTATATAGGTGACGAGTATGGCATATGGCCATCTCTTATTTTCCTTGGAGTAGGCGCAATGACGGACTTTGCTCCCTTGATTGCCAATCCTGTCAGCTTTTTACTAGGTGCTGCGGCACAGTTTGGTATATATGCAGCTTACTTTGGAGCAATTTTACTTGGTTTTACGGACGGAGCAGCTGCTTCAATCTCTATAATAGGTGGAGCTGATGGTCCTACATCGATATTCTTAGCCAGTAAGCTGGCACCAGAGCTTATGGGCCCGATTGCAGTGGCGGCATATTCCTATATGTCACTCGTTCCCATTATACAGCCTCCCATCATGAAGCTTCTCACCACCGAGAAGGAAAGAAAGATAAAGATGGAGCAATTAAGGCCTGTATCCAGATTAGAGAGAATACTGTTTCCTATTTTAGTTACAATCGTAGTTGTACTTATCTTACCAGATACAGCGCCTCTAGTTGGTATGCTTATGCTTGGTAATCTATTCAGAGAGAGTGGCGTCGTAAGACAATTAACAGAAATTTCATCTAATGCATTAATGTATATAGTAGTAATCCTACTGGGAACCTCAGTAGGTGCAACCACAAGTGCAGAAGCATTCCTCAATATAGGAACACTCAAAATTGTTGGACTGGGCCTTGTAGCGTTTGCATTTGGAACAGCCAGTGGTGTACTATTTGGTAAGCTAATGTGCAAATTAAGCGGTGGAAAGATCAATCCCTTGATTGGTTCTGCTGGAGTGTCTGCAGTTCCTATGGCGGCTAGAGTTTCTCAGAAGGTTGGTGCAGAAGCAGACCCTTCAAACTTTTTACTGATGCATGCCATGGGTCCAAATGTGGCAGGCGTTATTGGTACAGCCGTAGCAGCCGGTGTGTTTTTAGCTGTATTCGGTTAGAACAAGATATTGAATTATTTGCATGAATATAAATATGCATAGTATTCATAATGAACAGGAGGTAAAACAATGGCTGAACAAGCAAAGAGACCGGTAAAGATAACAGAAACTATCCTTCGTGACGCGCATCAATCCCTTATTGCCACAAGAATGTCAACTGAAGAGATGCTTCCGGTATTAGAAAAGATGGATAGAGTAGGCTACCATTCAGTAGAATGCTGGGGTGGTGCTACATTTGATGCTTCCTTACGTTTCCTAAAGGAAGACCCCTGGGATAGATTAAGAAAGATAAGATCAGGCTTTAAGAACACTAAGCTTCAAATGCTTTTTAGAGGGCAGAACATATTGGGATATCGCCATTATGCCGATGATGTTGTAGAGTATTTTGTTCAAAAATCTTTGGCAAACGGTATCGATATAATTCGTATTTTCGATGCATTAAATGATATTAGAAACCTTGAATGCACTGTAAAAGCTACTAATAAGGAAAATGGTCATGCTCAGATTGCAGTATGCTATACCCTTGGAGATTCCTACACAATTGATTATTATGTAAAGCTAGCTAAGGATATCGAAGCATTAGGTGCTCATTCAATATGTATTAAGGATATGGCAGGCTTATTAGTTCCTTATGCTGCAACCGAATTGGTAACAGCACTTAAGAGTGCTGTTAAGATACCTATCGACCTTCATACCCACTATACCAGTGGTGTAGCATCCATGACTTATCTGAAGGCTGTTGAGGCAGGCTGTGATATAATCGACACTGCCATGTCACCATTTGCCATGGGAACAAGTCAACCTGCTACAGAGGTATTGGTAGAGACCTTCAAAGGCACACCTTATGATACAGGCTATGATCAGAAGCTTCTTGCTGAAATTGCTGATTATTTCCGCCCTATAAGAGATAAATCCTTAGATATCGGCATACTGAATCCCAAGGTAATGGGAGTAGATATAAAGACTTTATTATATCAGGTTCCAGGCGGAATGCTCTCAAATCTTGTATCCCAGCTTAAGGAACAAAAGGCAGAGAATAAATACTATGATGTTTTAGAAGAGGTTCCTAGAGTTCGTAAGGACTTTGGAGAGCCACCACTAGTTACACCTTCTAGTCAGATCGTAGGAACTCAGGCAGTATTAAACGTACTTTCAGGTGAGCGTTATAAGATGGTTACAAAAGAATCTAAAGCACTTCTGTCAGGACAATACGGAAAGACTGCTAAGCCCTTTAATCTAGAGGTACAGAAGAGGGTTATCGGAGATGAGAAGCCTATTACCTGCAGACCTGCAGATCTAATCGAGCCAGAGCTTCATAAGATAGAAGCAGAGATAGCAGATTGGAAGGAACAAGACGAGGATGTATTATCCTATGCATTATTCCCTCAGGTTGCAATGGATTTCTTCAAATATCGTCAGGCACAAAAGACAGGTATCGATGTAACAGAGGCAGATACAGTAAATACCGCTTATCCAGTTTAAGGGTACCAGGTACAAAAAAGTTCTTGACATTAATATAAGAATTAGGTATAAGATCGG
>JAQVQL010000148.1 GCA_028701595.1 Herbinix sp. | reverse complement strand
CTCCCTTAACTGGTTTCTATAATTATAAGAATAAATATCAGGCAGGAAGTGCTATAGAAACCTGTCCGGCAGACCTAAGCCCTGCTCTTACTGCTAAAATGCAAGAAATTGCTGAAAAGGTATTCCAGGCCCTTCGTTTAAAAACTTATGCAAGAATGGATTTCCTATTAAATGATGGAGATGAACTTTTCTGTATTGAAGCAAATACCTTGCCAGGTATGACGCCTACATCATTACTACCTCAAGAAGCCAAGGCTGCAGGCATAGATTTTAATGCTTTGTGTGAATTAATAATTAATATCTCATTGGAAAAATATAAATAATATGAGGGTAATTTCTCCGTTATAAGTAACGAAGCAATAAAGATATATGAGGAGTATTATATGAAGAATATGACTTTAAATAATATAGCAATGGCTTGTAATGGTGAGCTATTTAGTATAGGTAGTGTAGGCGAGTCCAATGTTAAGGGTGCTGTCATAGATTCACGCTTAGTAGGAAAGGATTTTCTTTTTATTGCTACTAGGGGTGAGAAGGTCGACGGCCATGATTTTATTGAATCCGCTATCAAACAGGGAGCAATGGCTCTTGTCTGTGAAAAAGCTCCCTCAAATACAACCATACCTTATATATTAGTCAATGACAGCCTAAAAGCGCTTAAGGATATAGCCACATGGTATCGTTTGCAGCTAGATATCCCTGTTATTGGTATTACTGGTAGCGTAGGTAAGACCAGCTCCAAGGAATTTGTAAGTAGTGTGCTATCTAGGAAATACAAGGTGCTTAAGACCGAAGGAAACTATAATAATGAAATAGGACTCCCTCTTACTATATTAAAGATATGTAGAGAACATGAAATAGCCGTTCTGGAGATGGGTATCAGCGATTTCGGTGAAATGCACCGCCTAAGTAAAATGGCCAAGCCAAAGTATTGCCTGCTAACCAATATAGGTCAATGCCACCTGGAACAATTAGGTTCTAGGGAAGGTATTCTAAGGGCAAAATCAGAAATATTTGATTTCATGAGTGATGATGGCTGCATAATTCTTAATGGGGATGATGATATGCTTTCCAGAATTCATGATGTGAGGGGCATAACTCCTATAAGATATGGATTAAGTAGAGATAATGATATCTATGCAGATAATATCATCACCAAGGGGCTTTTAGGTAGTCGATATAGTCTATATATTAATGGAGAGACTTTATCCGTTGATTCCTCCATGCCAGGAAAACATATGATACTTAATGCACTGGCAGCTGCTTCAATTGGCATGATGTTCGGGCTGACTGGACAGGAGATTATACAGGGAATAGAGCAGATACAGCCTGTAAGCGGAAGAAATAATATTATTTGTCATAAGAATTGGACTATAATAGATGACTGCTATAATGCTAATCCCGTCTCTATGAAGGCTGCTATAGACCTTTTAGAATTGGCAGAGACAAGAAAGGTTGCCATCCTTGGAGATATGGGTGAGTTAGGCAAAGCAGAAAACCAGTTCCATAAAGAAATTGGGGAATACATTGCATCAAAGAACATTGACACAATCATATGTGTCGGTAAGCGCTCAGCACACATGTATAAGGGTGCTAAGGAAGTAATGGTCGATAATTCAAAAACCATACTCCACTTCGATACAAGGGATAAACTAATTAAGGCTCTACCCGATCTATTAAGCATCGGAGACACCATTCTGGTAAAAGCATCTCATTTTATGGGATTTGATATTATAGTTAACTTATTAAATAATTAGGAATTAGTAGATAATGACATGTCCCTCCACTTAAAAAGCGAGGGACTTTCTATTAACATTAAGTTTTGATTAGTTTTTACCTATATTTGAATTATTTTCCTTTTCACAGACATAAAAAGGTGATATACTTGTCCGAGATAGCTTATAAAAACACAAGACTCTATAATAATATAAAGGAGTGGAAAGATAATGTCATTAAGTGTTAAAAACATAACAAAAAAATATGGGGATAAGTTGGTTGTCGATGATCTTAACTTTGAGATGAGTGAGCCTGGGGTATATGCTTTACTTGGAACAAACGGGGCTGGAAAGACCACCTCCATCAGAATAATCCTAGGTATGCTAGCAAAAAATAGCGGTGAAGTTCTCTGGCAAGGAAAACCCTTAGATGTGGTAAATACCAATGTTGGATATCTTGCAGAAGAAAGGGGCTTATATCCTAAATATTCATTAATGGATCAGCTCATGTATTTTGCAAAACTTAGAAGTGTTGATAAGCATACTGCACTTGATAGAATAAAGTATTGGTCAAACCGCCTAGGTGTTGATGAATATATATTCCCTAAGAAGGGCAAGAGCAGAAAAGCCTCAAAGCCTAACCAAGCTGATCAGCTTTCTAAGGGTAATCAGCAAAAGATACAGCTGATGGTCGCTCTTTTGTCCGATCCTGAATTGTTGATTATTGATGAGCCCTTTAGTGGACTTGATCCTCTTAATACAGACTTATTTAAATCCATTATCAGAGAAGAGATTAGCAAGAGCAAATACTTAATTATGTCCAGTCATCAGATGCCTACTATCGAAGAATTCTGCTCTGATATTACTATATTAGATCGTGGCAAAGTAAAGCTTCAGGGTAATTTATCTACTATTAAGAAAAGCTATGGTCGTGTCAACCTGCTTGTTAAATGTGAACAGGACATTGCTCCTTACATAGCCTCCCTTAATCTTCAAATTGTAAATAAGACCCCTAGCGAATATCATCTCAGGGTAGAGGGAGAGGATCAGGCAATGGCCTTTCTATCCAAGCTCATAGGTGATAATATTACCGTAATCAAATTCGAATTACGGGAGCCGTCACTACATGAAATATTTGTTGAAAAGGTGGGAGTTGTTCAAGATGAAAAGTAACATTACCGGATGGAAGGATGTATATTCCTTTACATTAAAACAAGTATTAAAAACCAAAGCATATCGCATCTCATACATTATATTGGTGTTAGTAGTGCTTCTATCTATGCCAATAGCCGCTAAGCTGCTTTTTAATAACGCTGAGAATGAAAATGGCCCGAGCCCTATAACCAAGGTTTATGTAAATAATATGACTCAGTTTACAGATGTCTCTTTTGAGGATATCAAAAGCATAGACTCATTTAAGCATATAGATTTTGAGCCCATGAACAAGGATTATAATGAGGTGGTAGGGCAGATTACCGAAGATGAAAGGCATTCTATTATTTTAAACATATCAGAAGAAAATGGGGCTTATAGCCTGCATTTATCTATGATAAAGGATGGGCCACTTAAGAAATCCCAACTGCAGAGACTAGGCGACGTGTTATTATCAAGCTTTACTAACTCACGTATGGAATCTATTGGGGTGAGTGATGAACAGCTTACCTTATTACAAACTCCGGTAGTATCAAAGATTACCATGACTGACATTAACGGTGAAGAAATATTAGATGAAGACACCTCTATCTCCTTAAGTGAATATATGTTTGTCTATGGAATACTATTCTTTGTTATGATGACTACGGTGCTTATGGGAACTCAGGTTGCCACATCCATCGTTACAGAGAAATCCACCAGAGTCGTAGAATACCTCTTGATTACTGTAAAGCCTCTTGCTCTTATGATCGGAAAGGTTTTTGCTATGTTGACCGCGACGATAATACAGATGCTATCGATGGTGGCGGCACTAGTTATATCAAATAAGATTTCAGCAAATTATTCATCGGGGAATGGAAGTCTGCTTTCCCAGGTATTGCCAAGCGATTTATTTGCGAATATTAATATTATGAATTTACTTCTATGTATAGTACTGGTCTTTCTTGGCCTACTATTTTATGCGGTTTTAGCAGGACTTGCGGGGGCTACTGTCAGTAGACTGGAGGAGCTAAATGAGGGGCTTATGCTATTTACTATAGTCAGCATGGTCGGTATTTATATAGGATTAGGTGCCGCAAACACTCTAATGAGTAGCGGTACTAATACTTACATTATGTTTGCATTCCTCTTCCCACTTTCCTCTCCGTTCATTTTGCCTGGTGCTATCTTGGTAGGAAAAGCCAGCTTGCTACTAGTCGGTATAGCGATAGTTCTTCAGCTAGCATTTATAGTTATACTATTTCGCTTTGTTGCAGGGGTATATGAAACTCTTATACTCCATAATGGCAATACTATAAAAATAAAAGAGCTGCTTAAAATAGCTAGGCGTCAATAATTACCTATAACGGTACCAGGTACCAACTTCAAGTATTACCTATTGCGGTACCAGGTACCAACTTCAAGTATTACCTAGGGCTGGTACCTGGTACCGCAATAGGTGGCATCAAAAAGGAGGATGATAATATATGAGAAATAATTTCAGGGGATGGGCAACAGTATTTAGATTTACCTTTCTCCAGTCTACCAAAAAAGCCTTTAAAATAATAACTACCCTTATCGTTGTCTTGATTATAGGGTTGATAATAATACTAAATATAATTGCCGCTAAGCCTGATAAGGATGAAACTAATCAGATAATAGAACCGGGAATCACAGAGGGAGTATCCACCGTTAGTAAGGTCCTTATACAAGACAATAGTGGTCTACCATCTACAGATTATAAAGCTATCAATCCTGACCTTTCGAGCGGTTATTTAAAAAATATCCAATT
Organism: Herbinix sp.; assembly: GCA_028701595.1. Taxonomy (GTDB): domain Bacteria; phylum Bacillota; class Clostridia; order Lachnospirales; family Lachnospiraceae; genus Mobilitalea. The sequence goes on along the minus strand of JAQVQL010000148.1, from coordinate 1,337 downwards.
TGTTACCGCGGACATTGACGCAAGAGAAGATTTACTGGATTATGCTTCTAAAGATTCAGATAGAACAATAGCCGTATTGATTACAGGTAAAGATGGTATCTTCGAGATGGAGGCTATAGTGCCTCACAATTCTACTGTAGCTACCCCAGATGTGGATCAATTACTGGCAATGATGACCTCTGCTTTTGAAGACAATAAAATAATGCAGGCAAATCTAAACGAGGAGGAGTTAAAGGCTGTATTTACACCTGTTACAACCGCTTATTCTGAATTCGGAGAAAGCGCAAACATGGCCGCTATGGTAATAAAGATGGTTGCTCCGATGGTCTTTAGCTTTATGATGTATTTTATGCTCCTTTTTTACGGTCAGATGGTAAGTAAGTCCGTATCAACAGAGAAAACATCTAAGCTAATGGAGACACTTCTGACTTCTGTTCATCCATATGCCATGATTACTGGTAAGGTACTTGCGACCACTGCACTTGGCATACTACAATTTATAATCTGGATATTGTCAGGGGTTGTCGGATTATATGTGGGCAATGCAATTGCTCATCAGATTTATCCTGGTTATGAAAACTCGGTTATTTCTATTATTAATTTTATTAAAGATAATATTGGTGAAACTGGCATGACACTTCCAGCTTTACTATTAGCGCTTATTGTATTCGCAATCGGTTTCATGTTCTACTGCGTGCTAGCGGCACTGAGCGGATGTATGGTATCTAAACCTGAGGATGTGGCCTCAACACAGGGATTATTTCAGCTTCCAATTGTAATCAGCTGGCTATTATGCTATTTTGCCCCACTTTCAGGTAATTACAAGCTGATTTCTGTTGCTAGGTACATTCCCTTTACCGCTCCGTTTTGTGTCCCATCAGATATAATTACAGGTACAATCGGCTTGGGCGAAGGGATATTATCCCTACTCGTACTTAGTGTTTTCTCATTAATAATAATAATTCTATCTGCTAAGATATATAAGGGGCTTGTCCTTTACACCGGGCAGAAGGCCAATATGAAACAGTTAGTCAACATACTAAAAAGTTAAAAGCGATAGTAAACGATACAAATAAAGCGGTACCAGGTACAGTAAATCAGTACCTGGTACCGTTTTATTTGGGTACCGTTTTATTTAGTAAGTTTCATAATGAACCCTGTCTGGGTCATAGCGATCCACAAATTTGTGGTCCTGTCCTTCCTCTGGGTATCCAATCGGAATCACGCAGAAGGGTCTAAGCTTGCTCTTTAGTCCGTATAAATCACTGACAAGCTCCATCCTATCCTGCATTGGTGCTACTCCAAGCCATACACCACCAAGTCCTAGGTGGGCGGCC
>JAQVQL010000147.1 GCA_028701595.1 Herbinix sp. | reverse complement strand
AATTACACCCATAGTTCGAGATGCCACTTATGAGAATCTGGTGATAAAAAATAATAGTAAATACAGAATTGCCGATCGAGTCAGTGTGCCTGAAAATCAGCCAAAGATGCTACAAATTTGTCATTCAGATGGTGTAATTAAGATAGATGATATAATTCCTAATGATACTGAGCTACAGGTTGAGGGAATAATTGATTTGAATATCCTTTATATTTCAGAGGATGACTTAAGGCCTCTCTCCTCCTTAAAGGGGGCAATACCTTTTACACAGATTATTGAGGTTAAGGGTATGAAGCCAGATAGTAGCTATGAGATAAGACCTAGCCTTGACCAGTTGAGCGTTATGATGTTAGATGCTGATGAAATTGAGGTAAAAGCGGTCATGAACCTAAATACTATAGTATTTGATAAGATTACCGAGCCTATTATTACAGACTTAGAAGTGACAGATTTGGATCTTGAGAAGCTGCAGGCCATGCCGGGAATAGTTGGATATATAGTTAAAAAAGACGACAGCCTGTGGAATATTGCTAAGAAATACTATACCACTGTTGATACAATCATGGAAATCAACGATATGGATAATGACAGTATCAAGGAAGGCGATAAGCTGATTATTATGAAGAGGGTAGACGTAGCAATATAAGGCAGACTTGAAGAAACACTGGTCTATCTATTAAGGATATATAAGAATCTTCCGATATAAAATATACAGGATATTAATCCTATAAGTCAAGGAGGATGACCTCCTCTACCAAGGATGGTAAAAGATTTATTGAGGTACAAGAGAAAATCTATCAAAGGAGGATAGGACATGAGTATACAGCAGATAACAAATTATAGTGATACAAATACCAACTATATAAGCAACAAAGAGAGTAAAAAAGTAAAAGAAGAGCTAGCCCCTGTTAATACCGACGAGGCTGCAGTATATGAAAAATCACCTGCCGATAAGAAGGTTAACAAGAGAGATCAGGCAACTATTGATCGACTTCTTTCAGAGGCGGAGACAGGTGCAAATAGGCTAAGAGATTTAGTCGAGAGGATGCTGCTTAAACAGGGCGAAACTTTCAATAAGTCAACTAATATCTATAGTCTACTTAGGGAAGGTAAAGTTCAGGTAGACGAAGAGACCAGACTACAGGCCCAGAAGGATATAGCAGAGGACGGTTACTGGGGAGTGGAACAGACCTCAGAAAGACTTTTTTCCTTTGCTAAGGCACTGACAGGAGGAGATCCAGCTCAGGCGGATGACATGTTAGAAGCTGTTAAGAAGGGCTTTGAACAAGCCGAGAAGGCATGGGGAGGAGAGCTTCCACAGATAAGTAGAGATACCTTAGATCGAACAATCAGTAAGTTTGAAAGCTGGAGAGATTCGCTAAAAGAGTAGAAACTATATCATAATTATTATAGAGAGACATAGGTGCATTTTGGTTACACCTATGTCTCTCTTATAGATTTTGATATGGTTTCTGGATAGTAAGGCTTTGTTAGTACGATCTGCTTGCCATAGCCTGATGACTTAAAGAATCGGTATGCCTTTTCGGCTTTATGCTGATTATCAAATATACCAAAGACCGTAGGCCCACTACCGCTCATAAGCGCTGTCAGGGCTTCCATGTCCTTCATCTTTTCTTTTATTTCCCCAATAATAGGATGCTCCTTTATGGTAATAGATTCAAGAATATTATCCATGAGCGGGGCAAGTGAATATATGTTGTTTTTCTTAAGGGCATCAAGCATAGCCGTGATATTGGGATGCCAAATCTCCTCATCTAAACTTAAATTCTCATATACATGCTTTGTGGAAACACTAACATCTGGCTTAACGAGAAGAATACTACATTCTGGCATCGGTGCTAAGGGGCTAAGTATTTCTCCTATTCCTTCAGAAAGTGCTGTTCCCATAAGGAGACAAAAGGGAACATCGGCACCAAGCCTTACACCTAGGTGCATAAGCTCCTCTAGAGATAAATCGGTCTGGAAAAGCTTGTTTAATCCTATTAATGTAGCAGCGGCATCAGCACTACCACCAGCCAAGCCAGCGGCTACAGGAATTCGTTTGCTGATATATATATTTAGGCCGTTCCTAATAGGGTAATTTATACAAAACAACTCTACAGCCTTATATACCAAATTTCTTCTATCTGTTGGAAGATAGTATAGATTTGAGCGTATCGTTACGGATTGAAAATTTGTTTTCTTAATAGTTATAGTGTCATGTAAACCTATGGTCTGCATAATCATCCTTACATCATGGTAACCGTCAGGGCGCTTTCTTATTACATCTAAACCAAGATTAATCTTTGCATAGGCCTTTACTGTTACAGAATTCATATAATTACTCCTATCTAAAAAATTAAATCTCATAACTGACAAGGGAGGAATTCTACTCCTGATTCCTTACCGTAATCTAAGCCATTAAGTCCTCTGACTTAGATAATGGTATTTTATCATAAGGTATCAGCCTTTACAAATACAATCCCTAGCTAAAGAGCTTTTTTATATAATCAATTATTTTAATCCTTATCTTAATTGGCAGCTTTTTATTTTTTAAGGCTTCAAATTCCTCCTCGCTCAAAAGACATTCTAATTTTTCTTCGCCCTCCTCATCCACTATACTATAAGTTTCATCAACGAAGCAAAGAGGAGGAAACATTACGCACCACCAGTTTTTCCCTTCTCCCTTGCCTATTCTTACTTGTAGAGCCTCATAGTATCCGGGTGGAAAAGTGTAATCACCATATATCTTCATAGGGAAGTAAAATGGAGAAAGAGAGGCTGTGATCGGGTATTTATAGCCGTTCTCTTCTATTACATGGGCTGCTGTATTTTGAATTAAGGGTAGAAGATTACTAATAATATCCTGTGACTCATCTACGTTCTTGGCATCTTTTAGATAGGGATGCAAGGATTGTACTAAGGCGTCCTTAACTAGATATTTAAGTTGTTGATCCTCATCGCTGTCGCTGTTTGCAACCACATGAAAACGTATAATTTCATTTGCGATGCCTTCTTGCACTTTGTCTGAATTAGTTGCATGTATTTGTGCCACTTGGGTAAGTACCCAAGAAGAAGTTAAGAGTACTAGTAAAAATAATATGCGCATTTGATTGTTGCTTTGATTTGTATGTACCAATTTATTTCCTCCTTTTGGAACTTAATATCTTATTATTGACTGAAATACCAGAAGGTATACAGTAACCCTTATCCATAGTTGGAATAACTTGAAAAGGTGAAAAACTCTTGAACTTAGTTTCGATTAATAGTAAAATGAATAGACGTTATAGATAAATGGAAATAGCCATATACCACATTAGTAGGAGGCTTAATATGATAAATAAAGCACCAATAGGTGTATTTGATTCAGGGGTTGGCGGGCTTACAGTCGTAAAGGAAATTATGAATCAGATACCGGGTGAAGACATTATATATTTCGGAGACACGGCAAGACTTCCCTATGGAAGCAAATCAAAGAAAACAGTTATAACTTATACTAGACAGATTGTTAGGTTTTTGATGAATAAGGATATTAAGGCAATAGTAATTGCTTGTAATACCGCAAGTGCATTTGCACTTGAGACGGTAAAATCGGAGGTCGATATACCTGTTATTGGGGTGGTAAAGCCTGGTGCCAAGCTAGCTGCTTCTACCACGCAAAATGGCAGAATAGGTATAATAGGAACCGAGGGAACCATTCAAAGCGGAATATATAGTGAGTTTTTAAGAGAGATTAATCCAAAGATAAAGGTATATGGCAAGGCATGCCCTCTTTTTGTACCCTTAGTAGAGGAGGGATTAGCTGATGATTCTGTCACATTTGAAATGGCAAAAAGATATATCGGCCTGCTCTTAGAGAAGCATATAGACACATTAGTACTAGGCTGTACCCATTATCCTTTGCTTAGAGAAACCATTCGTAAGGTTGTGGGGGAGGATATTGTATTAGTTAACCCTGCATATGAAACGGCTAAAGCTTTACTAGATGTACTTAGAGACCAAGGGCTGAGAAATGATTCTACCCCTAAGCTCAATCATAAGTTTTATGTAAGTGACGGAGCTGAGAAGTTTAGACAATTTGCTAATACCATATTGCCCTGTGAGGTAATGGAAACAAAAGATATTAACATTGAAGAGCTTGGATGATTAGGAGACTTATATGAATGGAAATGTAAGTATATTTATAGAGGGTATTGTTCATGGTGAGGAGGAGAGTAGAATCACCACTAAGGCTTCGGGAAAGTACCATGTGCTTGATGATGTGCATATACTTAAATACATGGAGAGTGCTGTAATAAGGGATGAGAATACAGATACTATGGATAAGGAATCCATAAGCAATGATGTGGACTGCCTTAATATGATAAAAATCTCACCTGGAATAGTCGAGATGATGAAGACAGGTGATAACAGCACTCATATGGTTTTTGATTTAAGCAGGCCGACACAATCGGTATATGAGACGCCATATGGAAATCTATATTTTCAGATACAGACTACAAGGATTGATATTGAAGAGAAAGAAAAAAAGCTTATCCTTAATATGGAGTATTCTCTATCACATGAGGATAGCCATATATCAGACAACCGCATATATCTTTCTGCTGATGAGACTATCTAAAAGCACCGGATTTTCCATATGGAGGCCGGTGCTGATTTTTTAGTTAGATTTCTCGAATACAAATCCATTCTCATCATATTCTACGTTAAATGAAATGCTTTCCATAAATTTATAATATGCTTCTCGCTCTTTTTCCTCTTTAATAAGATTGGTATAGGTATTGTCATTCATAACTGGAAGAAGCTGTGTATCGGTAGTTCCATCCGGATTAACATAGATCTTTAATAGCCCAGATTCTCTTTTGGAAGCATTAAACCAGTAGTTGCCAAGGCTATAAGCAATGGTTTTTCCCTTATAGAATTCAAGGCCTTGCATAACATGAGGATGACAGCCGATAACTGCATCGGCTCCTGCGTCTATATATTTTTTGGCTAAATTCTTTTGATAATCCACAGGGTCATGGGTTCGCTCCTTGCCCCAGTGTACATATGCAACCACGAAATCACTGTTCTTTTTAGCTTCCTCTATAGAGGCTAAGAATAAAGTAGGATCATAGGTTCCAATCATTCCTGGACGTTCGTCTGTTGCATACCAGTCCATTGCATATATAACATGTGATGCGGCCACATAGGCAATAGTGGTATCCCCTATGGTACGATAGATGGGTGCCTTGGCGCGATCCATATTAATACCAGCTCCCACATAATCAATCCCGGCCTCATCAAGAGTGGTAAAGGTATCTAGAAGAGCTTCTTGTCCAAAGTCTAATGCGTGGTTGTTAGCGAGGGATACAATATCTACACCCATTTCCTTTAGTATGTCCACCCGTTTTGGATGGGCTCTAAAGGTATAGGATTTTTCAAGGATTTCGCTTCCTCTTGTACTATAGGCAAATTCATTATTAAGCATGAAGATATCTGCCTTGTTCATCTCATCAACAAGATCTTGTGAGATTCCTCCAAGTATTTTCTTGTTCTCTCTATCATACCGGGCTACTGGCTTTGAATCCTCATCTAAATTAACATCACCTGCAAAGGTTAGAACTATAGGTTCCTTAGGTAAAGAATCTTCGACATCTTCTATATCGTCATCTGTTGAGCCGACATTTTCGTTAGTATCTTCCTGCATATGGTCAGATGAATCCCTTATAACATCCTCTGTATCATCCCCTATAACATCCTCTGAGGCGTTATTATCAGTGGATGTATTATTGTCCGAAGTATCATCGATATTAATGGAAGGGTCATTCTCGGTATTTTTATTAATTATATTTGTATCTATATAGGTTATTGCTATAAGTACAATTAATACCGAAGTCATAACCAATATAACAGAGGTAAGTACTCTGTTCAGATTGTTCTTTTTTCTACGCATATATCCTCCAGACAAAAAACCCTCTTACCATGTTACTATGTATCAAAGGGTAAGAGGATTATAATTTTATTTTTAGATTAGCTTATTATTTCTTTGAA
>JAQVQL010000146.1 GCA_028701595.1 Herbinix sp. | reverse complement strand
TTACAGTTCTCTCACTTATCCCTAATTTTTAACCGGCCTCTTTATAAGTTGCTCCTTTAGCAATCAGTGTCAATACCTTCAGTTGATGCTCTGTAATCTCTTCTTTTTTAGGTTTAACATTATTCTTTGATGAGGAGTTATCCCCATTTTTGTTATTTCTTAATTCTGTCATTAATCTAGCAGCAAGTCCCGGTGATAAAGGCATTTCACCATTCTCTAAGTCTTCTAGATATTCAACAAGCTTATGCCCATCCGTATTTTTAAGTAGATATCCAGAAGCTCCGTATTTGATGGCATTAAAAAGATCCTCATCATCTTCAGAAGCGGTAAGTATAATAATTTTTATTTCCTCAAGCTCTGAATTTATCTTCTTCACAGCTTCTATTCCATTGCATTTGGGCATTCTGATATCCATTAGTATTACATCCGGTTTTAAAATATGTGCTTTTAATAAAGCTTCCTCACCATCTCTTGCTTTTCCTACTACTTCAATACCATATGTTTTCAAAAGGTAACTAAGTCCTTCTAAGAATAAGGGATGATCGTCAACTAACATAACCTTACTTTTCATTTATATGGCCACCTCCCACCCTTGGTATATAAATCATTATCCTACTTCCTTTATTAGGAACAGATTCTATACTGATGCTTCCTCCTACCAAAGCTGCTCTTTCCTTCATTATATCTAAACCGAATTTATTCTTGGTATTATAGTCGTTTTTAATCTCCTCAAAGCCTTTACCATTATCAGCGACTGATATGACCATAAAATCTGCTTTCATCATAATTGCTATGCGAACCTCATTGGCCTGTGCATGCTTTCTTATGTTATTCATAGCTTCCCTGATTATATTCTGAACATTTGCCATTACAGCAGAATTAAATTCCTTATCTAGAGATTCTTCAGGAATATCAAATCTTACTGGTAACCCAGTTTGCTGCTTAAAGCCTTCAATATCGTTCTTCAGGGAAGTAATAAAATCTCTTTCTACACTAACCGATGTTCTATTACTAGATATATATTCTCTCATATCTGAATGGGCATTCTGAACAGCAGTAATCAGCTGCTCTAGCTTATCTGACACAAGCTCAATACCTTCATTAGACAATTCTAGCTTGATAGCCTGTGTTTGAAAATTAATAAATCCCAGCACCTGCCCCAGATTGTCATGCAAGTCTCTAGACATTCTCTCTCTCTCATCTATGACGGCCATTTTCCATTGATGTTCTAAAAATTCCTTCTGTGCCTGCTTCTTGTCCGTTATATCATAAATCAATCCCAAAAGACCTATATCGTAGCCGTTTTTGTCCTTAAGTGGAGAAAGAACCATTTCATAAGTTTTCGTCTGATTATTGTCTGTAATCATAAAATCCGCATGGGACATTGTCCTATCTATAATTATATCAGCTATTTCAGGAATTTCCTTGCATATCTCATCAATAGGCATTAGATAATAATCTGATATATCAATTCTAGCTATTTTTATAAATGCTTGATTCATATCAAGCACCCTACTTTGCCTGTCGATTACTACTACTCCTGCCTCCATAGCTTCGATTACTGCAGTACGTGCCATAGGAACCAATTCAAACATCCCATTATTAAAAATAGCCAATAGCATTAAAATACCTGCAGGGGCAAAAAAAACAGGAGTTATATCATTCTTTAAGGGACTGATTCCAAAAATATAAATAAGGTTTGGTAACACTATCAAGCATGTTCCTAACAGAAGCAATACAGTTTGTTTTCGATAAAATGATTCTTTTGAAAATAAAGCTTTTACTAAAGCAAGTATGGCACTAAAATTTAGAGTATAAGAAAATGCTGCATGGATATAAAACCAAGTACCATATGTCTTGGCTATGACTGGATATTCACCTGCATAATCTATATGTACATCATAGCGAATCAATCCGTGCCATCGACTAGTGGCTACTAGTAATAATGTAATAGCCGGTATAATAAGGAGTACAATTAGCCTACTTTTTCTAGTACTCAAGTGGTGATCAATAATTTCAAGACACATGATGAGAAGAGTAACTGGAGATAAGCAATAGGAAATATATTGCATATTTGCCCAAAACAATTTTACCGGTAATTCTATAGCTGCCATTTCGAACGCATTTGATAAGGACCAAAATGTTACAAGAAACATACTTATGGAGAAATAATCAGTTCCCCTTGCATTCCTATGCTTTACTCTAGCAAAAACCCCAAGAAACAATGTAACTAAGGCTGATATAAGCAAAGGCACTATAATTGGATTATATTTGTAAGCCATGATCTTCTCCTATATAAAACTCCTCGTAAAGTATCTGAAAATAACACCCTTAACTCAAAATACCTTGAATGATAGAATTTATATGTATTTGCATTGTATCCAGACATAGAACAGGACTTCTTGAAGACTCTATGATAAGAGGTAACTCTGTGCACCCCAAAATAACTCCATCTACAGCCTCCTCATCCCGCATCCTATTCATTATAGCGTAAAGATGGGCCCTAGTATCCTCATTTATGATTCCATGTTCTAACTCACTTGCTATCTTTTCTGAAATATAATCCATTTCAACTTCATTTGGAGTTACAACACTTATCTTCCTTCGTATAAATGGCTTTCTATAATAATCGCCCTTCATAGTAAATTTTGTGCCAATCAATCCTACTTTCTTCAAACGCTGTCTTTCAACTTCTTTAGCAGTTTCCTCTATAATACTTACTATAGGGACTGGTGATTTTTCGACTAACTTATCATACACAATATGTGGTGTATTAGCTGCCAATACAATAAAATCGACATCACATTTGCATAAGTAATTAATCGCAACCATTAAATAATTGCTTAATTCTTCATACTGCTGCTTCTCACAGTAGTCTAAAACCTTAAATACATTTATACTTTCAATAGTAAGGTTTGGGAAAAAGTCCTCTCCTATCTTCTTTTGAACACCATAAACAATATCATGATAATATGGAATAGTCGATTCTGGTCCCATACCTCCTACAATTCCTACTTTTTTCATGGCATCCTCTCATAACAGCAAATTGTTATGAGACTACCTCCTTATATGATTTCGTAATCTCTCTTTTTATCTCTAGAAATATATTAGCTTATTTATTACATTAGTGCAACGAAAAAAATATACAGGACATAAAAACCTACCCTATTACCTTGGCCATACCAAGTGTCCCGCGTTCAACAAACTCTACTGGGAGCTCCACGTGTCTCACCACATCCCGGTGTTCGATCAGGTCAATCAGGGAATTGACGCTTACCGATGCAATTTTATCAAAGTTGCACCGCATAGTAGTAAGTCCCGGCGTGAGATATTTGGATATTGATATATCATCAAAACCGATAATAGACACATCACGAGGGACATTATACCCAAGATCCTTTAAAGCATTCATTGCGCCGATTGCCATAATATCATTGGCGGCGAAGATACCCGTAGGCTTATCTACCTCTAGACTGCTGTACATTCTGTAGATTTCATGATATGCTTTTTCCTCACTGAAGTCACAGTCAATCTCCGTCAGCTTCTCTATCTGGTGCTGGCACTTCACCGCTGCCGACTTGACTCCTTCGTGCCTACGGATTGCCGGAAGACGTGGTCTGCCGCAGCCTATATATAGGATATTCTTATGACCGTTCTGAACCAGTCTCTCAATTGCATAGTAGGCGGATACCTGATCGTCCATATTGATGACCGCTACATTCTCATAATAAGAATCCCTCTCCTGATTAACTAGGACAAGCGGATACCCGCACTCGGCAAAACGTCTGATGTCAGCACTCCCAGTATCATAACCAATCAGTACTGCACCTCTCACCAAACTGCCTTTTAAGATACGCTCTATGGATTTTACATCCTCTTCCCGCTCTGTCAAGTATACAAGCGTCTTGTAATCGCACTTTTGTGCATTGCTGATAACAAGGTTAATCATCTCTGTTGCAAAGTGGGAGGTGATATTGTCGCCAGCGCCCGAATTCTTATCCGAATACGCAGAAAATAAACCTATAATCTGTTCTTCCTTGCCGACAAGACTCCTTGCCTTACTATTTGGTTCAAAATTATACATATCAATATATTCGCGTATCTTTTTCTCCGTCTTGGGAGACACTCCACCCGCGCCATTGATAACCTTGGAAAGCGTGACCCGCGAAACACCTATGATTTTAGCCAATTCTTCAGTCGTCATTCATACCACCTTTTCTTCATTGTAATCATTGCATGTATACACACATACAAGCCTATCCTTATAATATTACATACCTACTATCATAATCAAGTTAAAAATATCGGATTGGAATAATTAGATATTATGCTTGTGCAGGGAAGCTGATAACCTGCTGCCTCGTCTCCACTATGGTAATAATGCTACTCGAATAACGAGTAGCATTTTGTATGAATTGACAATTTTAAAGTTGAGAGTGGATTACTAGGGCATATTACATCCCGCAAGTAATGTGGCTGCTGCCATGATTATATCCGGTTCCCATGAAATGCTGCATTCTCCAGTGATAGCTATGTTCATATCTCTTCTTAGTGTACTCGCTTTCTACTGCACTAATATCACCCCAGATACGGACCTTTCCCTCATCCTGGTAGAATACCATCAGCATCTCACCCGGTCGCTTCATAATTTTACCGCTTCTGACCACACCTTTACCACCTGTAAAACCATGTATCTTTCCCGTACTATCTAAAATATACCCCTTTTTATCCCCACTGGTTCCATAGAATTCGTGATATCCGTCCCCATCAAAGTCAATGGGCATGAACTCATCTCCCTTAAACGGAAGAGGCCGCTCTAAAGGCTCACCTGTCACAGCATCAAAATAGAAATCCTCCGGCTCCGTATCCACAATAGCATTATTAATTACACGGCGGGTAATACGCATTGCCATAGCAACCTTACGGTAATTCGAACCAATATTGGCAATCCAGCCATTGTGCATATGGCCGATACTGTCTACGGCAGTCCATTCTCTCTCGCCTTGTTCATTATAAGTAACGACTCTCGGCTCGCCCTCCTGCTCATAATCCTCACGGCAGGTATAGATGTATTTCTTTCCGGTCTTTATATCTTCAAAGGGAACTACAATATCGGAATGCCCCAAATATTTCCCTTTATCTCCGCAGAACACCTCATGTCCGTCCTCAAGGCTTATCAGGCGTTCTCCCCAGAACAGCTCATCCACTCCGTCATTATTGAAGTCTAAAACCGGACACAGATGGCTGGAGCGCGCACCCATATCATCATGAGGAATCTTTATATCCCAGCGTTTCTCAACACCTTCGCTGTATCCCTGCAGATACATGTCTCTGTATGTACCCTGTGCGGTTACAAGAATAGGTTTATCATGAACATATCCGCCTGTGATAAAGAAACGGTATGAATGTGACATCGTATCATCAATTGTATTATCGGGCCATTTCCACTGTCCGCTTGTCTCTCCTGTCAGAGGATTTATGCGCTCTAAGACTCTAGCATTCAAGCTGAAGGGGATGTTAGGATTTAGATTGTTGACAAACCAAATCTCATCCACACCATCCTGATCTAAATCAAATGAAATAAATGGTGTATACCAGACGCCCGGAATGACGCCATTTCCCAGGTCTCTCTTCCACATAATAACACCATCCATCGTATACAGTGCCATTTTTAGTGTGTCCGTCGGATAGTTAAACAACTCTGGCCATGGATCCAGATTTTTCTGACTTGAATATACAAATAATACTGCCTCAGGCATATCCTTACCTAAGGATACTGGAACCGAGCGAACCTGCCCCAACTCCATTCCCAAGTCGAATTCTCTTAAACATTTAATCTCCATTTTTCCTCCTATATGTCCGCCATATCCTAAGGTACTTTAGCAGACACTCCTCTTCATTTTTGTAATTTCTAGCCTTCCTGCAATATCTTTATATATGTAGTATGGTACTTTTTATATTCCCATTATAATCATTAACTGTGCAGCACCATAGGTTACCATTACCCATACAGTACCATTCTTGCTTCTTTTTCTAAATCTGTTATATGCCAAAATGGAATCAGATGCAATAAATACCAAT
>JAQVQL010000145.1 GCA_028701595.1 Herbinix sp. | reverse complement strand
GCTGTAGGGTATGTTTATGGAGACGCCCTTAACATATCTCTTTAATTTATTAACGTCCTTATAATCAATGCCTGTAAAGCTCTTATCTGCACAGAATACACAAACTTTCTTTCTTCTACGACCGAAGCTTCTTTTTCTACCTTGAGAATCTCCTCTGTCATTCCGATTGAATGCCATATCATAACCTCCTTCATTAATTTGATTATTACCTTACTAGCAACGGAGGTTTTACCTCCTTATCCGATCTTTTTTGCTATATTACGATTAATTAAATGGTAGCTCTTCGTCTATACCATCTGGGATATTCATAAATCCGTCTCCCATAGCTGAGCTAGGTTCTGGAGAAAAATCCTTCTGATAATCATTACCACCTGAATTGGGATTGCTTGATTTACTTTCAGCAAATTCAACCTCTTCCACAATAACATCAGTGGTGTAGACTTTCTGTCCTTCATTATTAGTATAACTACCAGTTTGGATACGTCCGACAGCAGCCATCTTCATGCCTTGTCTAAAATATTTCTCTACAAATTCAGCTGTCTTACCAAAGCATACACAGCCGATAAAATCTGCATCCTGATTATCACCAGCTCTTTTAAACCTGCGGTCTACAGCCAATGTAAATCTCGCAACTGCGGTCGAGCTATCTCCCTGTGAATATCTCATATTGGGGTCTCTTGTCAAACGTCCCATTAATATTGCTTTATTCATTGTTACTACCTCCCTTTCATAATTCGCCTTAGGGTAGTACTCTTAGGCATCTTTTCTGATGCACAAAAATCTGATTACTTTTTCCATGATTCGAACTCTTTGCTCAATCTCATCAGGAACATTAGAATCAGCTTCGAATTGGATGAAATAATAGAAGCCTTCGTTCATTTTCTGAATCTCATAGGCTAATCTTTTTTTGCCCCAGTCATCCACGTTGGTAACTGTGCCACCGAATCTGGTAATAAGCTCTTTTACAGCCTCTAGGGTTGTAGCTCTTTCTTCATCCTCGATCTTCGCATTCACAACTAAGGCTAATTCGTATTGATTCATAGTTGCCTTGCACCTCCTTTTGGTCTCTGGCCCTTTTCTAACACTAAAACTGTTTTAGTATTTAAAGAGCAAGGAATATTTAGTATATCATATCACAAGTAAATATATTAGCATAGATTAGTAAATAAAACAACCTGTTTTTTTACCGAATATATGGAGCTTTTGTAGGCAAAATGCCAGATTCTCCCTATTCATATAATCTTTTGTAATCTCTTAACCTCTTTTGAAGCAGTGTAAGTATATCCTCAGACTCCATATCCTTTGCAAGCTCTGTATGTATTTGAATTGCTGGTTGCTTTAGATATAGATTTCTTTTAGCTAGCTTCCAGTTTGGATGAGCTAGCTTGGACATAAACTCCCTTCTATTCTCAAGGATAATCCCTATGGTTTCCGTATTATAATGCGGTATAATCACAAATTCCTTAATCTCCTTATAGGATATAAAGCCAAATCCACCTCCGGCGGAAGAGCAGTCATTTACTCCGTCCATGGATATAATCAGTAGTTTTTTCTCTTTTAAGACCTGCGAAATTGCTATCACAAAGCCCACAATAAAGGTTAATGCTGCTAATATCCCAATAGTAACATATAACTTATTCTCCTTCATAATTCCATAAATAAGGATTGCTATGAAGGCTACAAGCATAAAGAAATTTGCCAACGATATAGCAAATGCTCTGTGATTTGTCTCTTCAATAATTATATCTCCCATTTATTTCTCTCCCCTATCCTTAAGGTTCTCTTGTATCTAGGTTTGCAATTGTTTTCATTGTAAATGTTTTACTCGCTTTTTTCAAGTGGTAACAATATAATTAATATGAATTGAAACGAACATATATACGTTGATAATGTCCATTGATATTATCATTCGAATCAATTAAAATAATGCTATATAATGATTTACCCGAAAGGAGAAGCAACATGAATAATAAGCTTAATTTATCCGTATCCCAGAATGATAGGATAACCTTCAATAATAATGCTATGTTCTGTATAGGGACAGGCCGCATGGGTCTAGCACTACAAAAAGCCTATCATGATCAATTAGAGTTCGTACAAAATGAAATTGGATTCTCCCATATACGTGGACATGGTTTGTTTTCTGATGACATGGCGATCTATCAAGTATATCAAGAAAATGGTGTAGATAAGATTGAATACAACTTTACTTATCTTGATATGGTCATGGATGATTATCTGTCCTTGGGAATAAAGCCATTTTTAGAGCTTGGGTTTATGCCACGACATCTTGCCTCTGGTGATCAGACAGTATTCTATTGGAATGGAAATGTCACTCCCCCTAAGGATTACGACGAATGGTCAAGACTAGTAAAGGCAACACTTCTTCATCTGATAGACCGTTATGGCAGGGATGAAGTCATTACTTGGCCAATCGAGGTCTGGAACGAGCCTAATCTGACAGCCTTTTGGAAGGATGCAGATATGCCTGAGTATTTTAAGCTGTATGAATGTACAGTGAAAGCCGTAAAGGATGCCAATCCTGATTTTCGAGTAGGAGGACCGGCAATATGCGGTGTGGATGATGTAAGATGGCTTAAAGATTTTTTAACTTTCTGTGACAATAAACAGGTACCCCTGGATTTTATTACAAGGCATGCATATGCAACAGAAAGTCCCGAGCATATCGGTCACTATGCTTATCAAAAGCTAAGAACTCCTGAAGTTTTCCTTGATGAACTGAAGGTCAGCCGTGATATTATTGATAGCTTTTCAAGATTTAAGGGTATGGAGATGCATATAACAGAATTCAACACATCCTACACACCCAGAAACCCCATTCATGACACTAATCTAAATGCTGCTTATACGGCAAGACTATTAAGCGAAATGGGCGATACCTGTGCCTCATATTCCTATTGGACCTTTGGTGATATCTTCGAGGAATCAGGCCTTGCCTTTACCCCCTTCTCCGGCTGCTTCGGCTTAGTTGCAAACGGCATGATACCAAAGCCTACATTCTGGACCTTCGAATTCTTTAACAGATTAAAAGGCCAAGGAGTTGCACGTAATAATAACATGATCCTTACAAAAGGGGAGGATAATTCATATCACGGCATCGCATGGAATCCTGTTGAAGATATCTTACAGGAATATAATATAGACATAAGCTTGTCCCTTCCTGCACCTGAGGATGAATATGTAATTATAACCCGCTTGGTGGATGAGAAAACCTGTAATCCCTTAAAGAATTGGATTGATTTGGGATTACCAAGCAACCCATCGAAGGAACAATTAGAAATAATTCGTTCCTGCTCTTATCCAAGAACCGAAACAAAAAGGATGAAGTCTCAAGGTGGTATAATAAGTCTGAGCTTGTCATTATCAAGAAACGCCTTGTTATCTTTTGAGATTAAAGCCGTAAAGTCTTCACCTGATCGCGGTTTTTGCCCTGATAAAATTCAAGGAGCATATGTGAAAGAACAAAAAATAATATAGAGTTATATTCATATAATACGGAGGCCAGTGTTGTTCCATGACCTCCGTATTTATTGTTTTTGATAATTAATTTTTTTCAACTGCTTTTCTGATTAGTAGCCAGGTCAGCCCAACTGCAACCACCGAGAAAACCAGACAGGTTAACAGCAGATTATATGGATTACCTGTATCACCGCCAGACATAAATCTGAACATCCTTCCCATGGCTGTTGATATTTTTCCTTTAAATACTGCCAAATCAAAAATCGGCAACAGAACAAAGAATAATGCTGGGACACCTATTGAAGCAATTATCTTTAATACCTTGTTCATTCTATAATAGGCTGTTGTTATAAAATATCCAGCAACCATAGCGGCAATATATATACCCATAATTATAAGGATAGCTTCCAAATTCACTACAATAACATGCAGAGATTCTGCTCTTTTTGGAAAGGTCATTTCATACATTCTTCCGATTTTAACTCTTTTGCTATTGTTTACCAGCTCACCCAAGCTGTTAACGAGTCTATCAATTACTGTCATAGATATACTGGTTACTAATATTGTGATAAGCCTTCCTATGAACATAGACTTTCTGGTAATACCGTTTTGAAGCATCATCAGAAATGTCTCTTTGAAGGAATTTAAGCCAAGTATGAATAAGAAAATCATAGTAGTGCTTTCTATGCCACCAAAATAACTAACACCATCAGACCTTTCAACAGAAGCAATGATTCCAAAAAACAACATAATAAGGACTAGAACCAGATAATAAATTTTAATTGATTTAATATATTCATTTAATTGATATTTTGCTGCTAATTTTACATTCATCCCAATAAAGCCTCCTCTATAAAATAAATTATTTTAATACATAAAAGAGAGATGATTTCCTCCTTATGCATTCGTAAGCTGTACGAACAGCTTCTGCAGATCCATCTTAGTAATTTCAAGCCCCTCCGGTACCATATCCTTAGATAAATGGCCCATTATATAAGCCGATTTTAATCCACCGATGACATCTACTCCAATTACTTCTTTGTCTTTGATATACTTATCTACGAGGCTTGCCATGCCTGAGACAGTATAGCCTACTGACATAAGCTCTTCTCTGGACTCGTTTCTGATTATCCTACCCTTCTTAATTATTATTACATCCTCAATTACACTGGATACCTCTTCAATCAGATGAGTAGATATTACAAAGGTAGCAGGTGAATTACTGTATTTTTCTATAAGCTGCTTATAGAATACATCCCTGTGATTAGCATCAAGTCCCAGGACCGGCTCATCCAACAGCACATAGGGTGTGTTGACGGACAGGGCTATGATAACCTTAAATATTGAATTATATCCGGTAGATAATGATTTTACATTCTTATTCAGATTTAAATCAAATATATCCGCCAGTTTATTGGCATACTCGAGATCAAAATCGGGATAGAACTCCTTAGACCATCTGAAAATTTCTTTTATCTTCATGTTTTCAGGATAGAAGTTCTTCTCACCCATCATATATATCTTTCTTAATGCCTCATCATTTTCCCTTGCAGGTATTCCGTCTACAAATACTTCTCCGTCGTCAGAAAATATTCTGTTAGTAATAATGTTAAGCAAGGTGGTTTTTCCTGCGCCGTTTCTTCCAAGTAATCCATAGATTCTATTTTCCTCAAAATTAAGGCTTACTCCATCTAGCGCGCAGGTGTTTCCAAAGTTCTTACTAATGTTTTTAATTTCTATACTCATTTCACATACCCTCTTTCTAACAGTGTTATAATCTCATCCTTAGAAATACCCAGACGAGCTGCTTCTTCAATTAGGTTTTTGATATAATTATCAAAAAACTGTTCTCTTCTCTTTCCCTTAAGCTTCTTTACAGCTCCATCAGCTACAAACATTCCGACCCCCCGTTTCTTATAAATTATCCCTTCATCTACCAATATGTTAATTCCCTTAAGTGCCGTAGCGGGATTAATTCGGTAGTTAACAGAAAACTCTGTTATTGAAGGAATCTGGCTTTCCTCTTTAAAGGCTCCAGACAGAATGGCATCTTCAATTCCTTCTGCTATTTGAATAAATATAGGGCGTTCTTCATTGAAATTCATATTCAGGCCAATCCCTCCTTAAGTTTGTTGGTTAATTACTTGAGTAACTAACTAATATAGTATATTATGAATTTTAGTTTGTCAATACCTTTTTTAAATATTTTTTTAACTGTACCTGATACCATATAGGAAAATTGATTAATGATTGAAGATATGATAGTATTAATTTTGAATATAAGCTTATGAATCGTTAAAAAAGTCTGGCGGAGGTAAGATAACAATGGCTAGAAGTATTACAGTTAATAACAGTGTGAGGAAAGATATAGATGAGCTTTCCCAATTTGCATATAGGATAAATGGGATGATTGAACATTCATCTACCTTTTGTTCCAAAAATCTTGACTCCATCTATAGAGATTTTGACACTAATATTTCATCACATAGCACAGTTGAATGTAGACAAGGTAATCAATTGATTGGTGTTCTGGATTGCTATATTGACGATGAAAAGAGCAATATAGACTGTAGCCTACTCATTGAACCTGGGGTATGCTATGAGGATATTGCAAGAAGACTATTAGATGTGATTCGA
>JAQVQL010000144.1 GCA_028701595.1 Herbinix sp. | reverse complement strand
CTGTAAGAAATAACGGTTCTCAAATTTTGATAACCAGTTAATATAACGAAGAGCACCTTCTACGTTCTCAGTGGAAGCAGGAATAAAGAAGTTAACACCAGCTGAATCGTAAAGTCTTTTAACTGTCTTGCCATCGCCGTCCTGGAAAGGATCGATTGATACGATTTCTGCATCTGGAACATTCTCTTTAAGATCTCTTAAGAGTCCAGGTGTATCACGGTAAGGTTGATCCCAGTTATGGATAAAGGAACCAACAACACCACTCTTAATAAGGTTGTCACTATCTGTGTCATCCTTATAAAGTGCGAACTGGTTATCAACTAAGCCTTCATTATACATCTTGTTAAGGAATCTAACGCCCTCTTTATAACCTGGCAATAGATAAGAACGGTCAATAACAGTATTTACCCAACGCTCCTCTATAGTGAGGCTAGTATCTACGAAGGATTCAATAAGATTCATAGCACGATAACGAACATCGCTAGTCATTGTAAATGGAACTACATTATTAGCACCTACTCCACCTGGATCCTGCTCTTTAAATGCTTTTAATGCATCATAGTATTCCTGTGTTGTTGTAGGTAAGCCTAAACCAAGCTTATCAAGCCAATCTTTACGAATAAATGTACCAGCTTGTGCAACGTTCATACGACGTGCAGGAATGGAGAATACTTCGCCAGTATCTGTGTTCATATTACGCATAATCATATCACGACCTTCTAATGCAAGGTCAGGACCTAGGAATGCTTTAAGGTCTGGTAAATGACTATCAATGTAAGGAGCCAAGTCGCTAAGACCACCTAAGTCACGGTAGTTAGCAATTAAATCACCACTGTATGTTAAACATACATCAGGTGCTGTTCCAGCAGCCATCAAGTTGTTAAGCTGATCGGTCTCTTCCCAACGGGATACCGCTACGAAAGTAACTCCAATATTCAGCTCTTCTAAAACCTTAGCTTTAATCCAATCAGTATAAAAGTTATTAGTAGGGTCAGTTTTTCCACCGTCTGTACCACGATCAAAGATTTCGACAGTAATCTCGCTATACTCGGGTTTCTCGTCTACTACAGGCTCAGGATCCTTATCTTTATCCTTATCAGCATCATCAGCCGGTGCTTGTGTTGGAGCCTTAGTTGCATCTTTTCCTGGATCCTTTGTATCATCACCGTCTTTAGCACATCCCCCCAAGACGCTGACTAACAACATGGATACGAGCAGGATTGACAATAATTTCTTTTTCATTTCACATCCTCCTATATATTTTTTTATAAATAACAACGAATGTTATTGCATAAAATGTATACAATATGCATATCGTTGAAATCTACCTTAGGTTACTAGATCCGATTTGTTACTATTCCTTAATTGCTCCCAAGGTAACGCCGGCTATGAAATAGCGCTGTAACCAAGGATAGATAAGCAGAATAGGAACTGTTGCAAACATAACTGAGGCTGCTTTTAACCCCTCACTAGCTGCTGGAGATGCAAAGCCCTCCTGCTGAGCAACATCGATAGCGGACCTATTGTTAATAATCTGATAAAGCTTAAACTGAATCGGTGCATATTTTGGATTTGATATATACATCAATGCATCGGAAAACCCATTCCATCTACCTACTGCATAGAATAATGCTAGTGTAGCCATAACAGGTTTAGATAGTGGTAGATAAATTCGTATAAGAACATTTATCGGACCTGCACCTTCTACCTCTGCTGATTCTCTTAAACTATCTGGAACAGTATAGAAAAAGCTTCGAAGTATAATCATGTTAAAGATGGATAAGCAACTAGGAATAATCAACACCAAAGGATTATCCAATAAATTCAGCTGCTTCATTAATAAATAGTTAGGAATAGTACCTGCACTGAAATACATCGTTAATAGCATCATACCATTATAGAATTTTCTACCCTTAAGATTATCATAAATTAAGGGAAATGATGCTAATACTGTTATTGTAAGTGATACAACTGTACATATTAGTGTTAAAAGGGCAGTCCACCATAAGGAGCGAACAAATGCGCTGTCCTGTAGTACATAAAAGTAAGATTCCCAAGTAAACTCAACAGGAAAGAAGGAAACCCTATTATTAATCATTGCCTGTGCAGAGCTAAAAGATCTAGCAAAAATATTAACCATTGGTAGCAAGCAAAGTAAAATAAACAGAAAACACACTACCGCAATAACTAAATCATCAAACTTTCTTTTTCTTGATTTAACCATTCGTCCGACACCCCCCTACCATATTCCGCGTTCGCCAAATCGTTTGGCAATCGCATTTGCAGCAAATAGGAACACTACACAGATTACGGACTGGAACAAGCCAATCGCAGCTGTAAGGGAGAATTGGGATCCTCTAATACCTACACGATATACATAAGTACTTAATACGTCAGCCACATTCATAACTAAGCCGTTTTGCATGGCATATGGTCGATCGAATTCACTTCCTAAGATACGTCCCATATTCATAATTAATAAGACTACAATAGTGGAACGAATACCAGGTAAAGTAATATGCCAAATCTTTCGCAGACGAGTAGCTCCATCCACCTCCGCAGCTTCATACAATTCTGGATTAATACCTGTAATTGCAGCAAGATAAATAATCGTATTCCAGCCCATTTCCTTCCATAATCCTAATGCGATATAAGTGGCTACATATAAGCCGCTTTCCTGCAAGAAGTCTATGGGAGCACCACCAGATCTGCCAATTAGTATATTAACAACACCTGTACGAGGTGCAAATAATTGCTTAGCAATACCGCTTATGATAATCCATGATAAAAAGTGAGGTAGATAAACTATAGTCTGGGTAATTTTCTTATAGCGCTTGAAGGCAAGCTCATTCAAAAGAATAGCTAAAATAATTGGTAATGGGAACCCAAATATTAAGTCCAATCCATTTAACATTAATGTGTTGCGTAGCGCAAGCCAAAAGTCCTTTGTATGAAACGCCCTTTGGAACCACTTAAAAATAGGATCCGACCATTCTGACGCCCATACTCCCTTAAACATGTTGTATTCCTTAAATGCCATTGATATATTAGTCATAGGCAAGTATCGGAAAACTAAAGCAAATGCCACTGGCAATAACAACATCAAATAAAGGGTCCACGTTCTCTTTATATATAGGTAAGTCTTTCGCGTGGATCGTTTTTCTTTCATACTAATCCCCCTCGTTATTTTTTAGCAAAATACTTGTTTAATATTAGTATCTGCTCCATAGGCATATTATAATCTAAAATACGTGAAAAATCAAAAAAATATAAATATTCCACAAATATACTAGAGCCTATTTACTGAACCTAATACATTATAACAATCATAGAAGGAAAAAAACATGGTCAAACTATTGAAAACATGTATAAATCATGGATGACTTTACATAAAACTATCAATTTTATTGTAATTGACATCTCCAATAATTAATTATAAACTAAGAATATAAGCAAAGATACAATCTCGATTATATATATTGCATAATGTAGCTTATTGTAGCTTTCGGCTATTATTAGGAGAGATATATATGGATAATGAATTCTTAAATAATATAGTTGTTACTGTCGACTATTATAATCATCGAATATGCACTGTTAACTGGGAAATAGAAGAAGTTGTTATGGATTTTGTTGATATTTCTTATATAATAAGTGGACAGGCCGAGTATACTATTAACGGAGTAAAATATACTGCAACGGCAGGGGATCTTCTCTGTATTCCATATGGTAGTACTCGTTCGGCAACAACTAACCCAGCCGCTTTAGTAGAGTGCTATTCTATCAACGGCAAGGTACGTAATATTAATGGAGAGGATATATCACTTCCTCTTCCTTTAATATGCAACATTGGATTACACAAGGATTTATTATCCTTATATAATAATCTTAGCACTGTATGGACATTAAAAGACCCTGGCTATATTTTAAGAGCCAGGGGTCTATATCTAATGATATTACAGCGCCTTTTTCAGATAATAATATTTCAAAAGGACACTAGTATAGTTGACACGAGGGTAAAAAAGGTTCTGCACTATATATCTAATCATTATAAAGAGCCCTTAACCGTACAGAGAATGGCTAATATGATCAACCTAAGCGATATGTATTTTGGCACCCTATTTAAGAAGGAAACTGGAATGTCCTTTAAAAACTTCCTAACTCTCGTTCGTATGAACAGAGCAGAGGAAATGCTTTACAGCGGCGAGTATAGAATACATGAGATTTCTGATGCCTGCGGCTTTTCCGATGTATTCTACTTCAGTCGAATTTTTAAAAAGCATAGAGGAATGTCTCCTTCGGATGCCATTAAGCAACATAAATCACGAAACGGTATATACTAGTTTGATTATTCCGCAAAATCACCAGTGTAATTAATAAGCGCTGTACTTTGTACGCCTTCTATTTTGGATATGGCCGATACAAATTCCGTATTATCTGATTTTAATTTCATTTCAATGGTTAATTCAACAACATCTCTGAACATAGTCTTGTTCTTCAAGGCATATTTCATATCCGATAATACCTTCAGCACATTCTCACTGGCGCTCTCCTCATACTTTACTATCAGCAAATAGACATGGCTATCTGTCTTTACCTTCACCATTAATATGTATATAAGGGATATCAATACTGTACAGACAAATGACATTAGGTATAGGCTTGCTCCACAGGTTATACCTATAGAGATTGCGAAGAACAGAAACCCTACATCCAGCGGATCCTTAACAGCAGTACGAAAACGCACGATAGAAAGGGCACCAACCATACCTAAGGACAGCATAACATTTGAACTGATTGTCAGCACGATGAATGTTGTAATCATACTGACTAGTACGAGTAATATATTAAAATTATGGCTATATAAAACTCCCTTATAAAACTTCTTATACACAAAGTAAATAATCATACCGCAGACATAGGCAGCCAGCAGCGACATTATAACATTTAAAAAATTCAAATCCATTGTAGCGTCATTTAAGAAGCTTTTCTTAAAAATATCCGAAAATGTTGTCATACTATTCTCACCTTTCTATTGATATCTCTACACATAACATATTTTGATATTGCACATTTAACCATACGATCTGTCTGTATTATCTTCCATATATAATCAGGAATATAGTCATCATATTTCACTTCCATAATCATCATTCCATCCATAGGGACTTGAATAGTTTCATAATCCATACGAAAGATATCTGGGTCACCGATTGAAGCAGACAGGTTTTTATCAAAGGTTATCCTTACATTGCCATTGGGATGAACATAGGCTTCCCTTTTATATTCCACGACTGTTACTGGTCTCATCAATTTAGTTGTATGATTCGCGTATAGCTTTCTACAGACCTCATCAGGCTTGGAAATCAGAAACTCATAGTCTCCACTCAGGATGCTATCGTATTCCTCTCTGCTTATATTTACCCACTGCTTTGCAATATACTGGTTGAATTTACTCTTGCACTCCAGCTTAATTACTTCATCGCTCCGATTATATAACCTAATCCTATACTTTTCCCTGAAGGCAGTACCATTTATCTTATCCCTCATAGCCGAATGATATATATCATCAAAATACAGGCTGCTTATCAGGTACCCTCTCTCATCCTTCATATTGCAATCTGTATGAAGCACATGTCGGAAGCGCTCCCGTAGCTCATGATAGACAAGGGTATTAATATAGAACTTATATTCATGACGAAGCTTATATCCTTTATAATCCATCAGTCATCTCCTATTTATAAATAATGATTATTTCAAATCATATTGCTCCAAGAATTCATGATAATTGATAAGTATTCTTTCATCAATTTTTCCCAGATAAGCCATCTGCTCATTTAATGAAATTGTAGAAAGAATATTATCGGGATATTGGTCCATCATCTCCAATAATATAGGCTTGTATTGCTTTATTAGGGATTTGACCTTGTCAGATGAGAATTCGTTGTTCTTTAGCTCTTCTATTCTTTCTTTTACTTTCTCTATATTTCCATCCTTTTGCAGATATCTTCTATGTAATACCACATTATTTAAACCATCATATATATTAGGCATATCGCTCTCTTCGTACATCCAATTAAATATACAGTCAAAATCCCAAGATACAAGATAAAACACCGATGAGTTACTTGGGTTATACA
>JAQVQL010000143.1 GCA_028701595.1 Herbinix sp. | reverse complement strand
TCTCCTTATAGAAAAATTCTATAGGTTTTGCCTGATTAACTTTCCTGACAAACTCAGAAAATGCAGCAGAAATATAAGTTGCTCGAGGAACGGAGATGGAGAATCTTTGTTTAATCTTTTTATCGCTTTTATATATTGCTTCTATTTCGTCGACCTGGCTTAGTATGTTTCTTGCATATATAAGAAATTCATCACCTTCGGGTGTAACAGTTATACCCTTTGATGTACGCCGGAAGATAATAATTCCTAGAGAAGACTCAAGCTCTTTCATAGCCCGGCTTAAATTAGGCTGATTCATATATAGGTTTTTGGATGCTTGATTTATTGAATGGGTTTTTGCCACTTCCACTGCATATTTTAGATGTAATAAGTTCATACCTATCCTCCAATTCCAGAAATATGTATTATAATAATGTACCATAAACATAGAAAGGCTGCAAACATAATGTGTTGCTATAAATACAATTTCTTTACTAGACCGATAATCTAAACATTTGCCAATTTAGTAAAGTGTGACTTATAGATTGATATATATCAAAACGGATTGACATATACTAATTTCAGTGTTATAGTAATATCAAAATTAGAACTAATATGATTATTTATTGAAAGAAGGGAAGCAATATGAGGGAACTAGAAGAAAAATATCTGATCTTTATTGATGGAAAGATAGCAGAGCATAATAATATGAGTGAACAATATAAGGCAGACGACCGTAAGGATGAGGCAGACCTGGAGAAAATCAAAGTCAATATCTACGAGATATTCAGAACCTTGTTCCTAAGTGATATTAAACAGCTTGAGGGGAAGGACTTAGGACAGCTTGAGGATATTAATATATATGGCGGATTTCTGATTCGCTTTGACACTATTCCCGCCAACTGGAAGATATCCTTAGCTAAAGCTATAGAGCATGGCGACATTACCAAACAGGTTATTGAAGAGCATAAGCTTGAAGTAGCTAAGGAGCTTAAGGATAAGTTCCTCATGATGTTTGATGAGTATAGGAGGTAATGATGTGACTGAGGATAATACAATTAAATTATTTAAATGCCTATCGGATAAGTCGAGGCTTCAGATTCTTAAGACCCTAATCCATGAGGACATGTATGTAGAACTGCTAGCGCAGCGACTGAATTTAGCATCTTCAACTATATCATTCCACCTCAAGAAGCTTGAGGAAGCCGGTGCTGTCACATCGAGAAAAGAGCAATACTATAATATTTATAGCATTAATGAAGAGATTTTCAAGTCCTCTATCCTTGATATTATTAAGGAGAAGTCATCTGAAGCTGAGCTTCAGAGACGTAGAGAGGAGGATTATAGAAAAAAGGTGATTGAAAATTTCTTTGACTATGGTAAGCTTAAGAATATACCTGCTCAAAGGAAGAAAAGGCTGATTATATTAGAGGAGATAGCTAAGGCCTTCCAACCCGATAAGGAATATACAGAGCGGGAGGTTAATATCATTATCGCAGATTATCATGATGATTTTTGTACCTTAAGAAGAGAAATGATAGGTGAGAATATCTTAAGCAGAGAGAATTCAATCTATAGATTAATCAATGATTAATGGAGGAATGATGATGGAGTATATTATACACATAGGAAGACCAAAGAATTCTGCAGGAAGGCTTGATAAGGAGCTACGGACATATGATTTGCTGGATAGCCTTAACATAGAATATCATCGTGTTGACCATGAAGCCTTAGAAACGATGGAGGCGTGCATAGGTGTGGATGAGGCTCTTAAGGTATCTATGTGTAAGAATCTATTTTTATGTAACGCTCAGAGGACTAAATTCTATCTATTATTAATGCCTGGAGATAAAAAGTTCAAGACTAAGGACTTATCAAAGCAGATTGATAGCGCAAGACTTTCCTTTGGGTCATATGAGGATATGGAACGACTACTTGATATCACACCAGGATCGGTAAGTGTTATGGGTCTTATGAATGACAAGGAAAAAGAGGTTAAGCTAATAGTAGATGAGGAACTGATCAAGGTGCCTTATCTAGCATGTCACCCCTGCATCAATACCTCCAGCATCAGGCTAAGAACAGAGGATGTGATGAACAAGCTTCTTCCATATATAGAGCATCAACCTATTATGGTTAGCCTTTAACTACGAAACCGATAATTTATTGACATAATACATTTGATAAATGAATATTACTAAACTACAAAGGAATAATAAGGTTATCAACTAATAAGGATGGGATTATATGAGTAAACAATCGAATCAAAGATATAGAAAAGATAAAGACAAGAAGCAAAACACCAAATATGATAATAACAATAAGTCTAAAACAGTTAATAATAGCAATGATCAGCAAGTCAAAAATTAACAATTTAATAAATCCCCCTAAAAAAAGCCTATTTTTGTTTTATTTTATGAAATTACATGGTATGATAATATTTGTATCGTGAAGGGTTAGAAAAGGGGGATTTTTTGTGCCTAAAAATAAAATAAAATCCATCTTGTTAGTGATATTTATAACAGGAATGTTGCTTTTTACCTCATGCGACAATAGTTATGATTCTACCACTGAGGAAGTTGATGATATAAAGAATATCACTATTGATGATGACGCTATAACTAATAATGATTCCTCATCAGACGCAATTGAGGTTAATGTTGAAGAAAGTAATCAAGCTAGTAATCAAGGTTTAGAATTTGTAGAGCAGGATTATTTTTATAAGGATACGGTGCTTATTGAGATAAAAAGTGATAAGCCCTGTGATATTTATTTTACATTAGATGGTTCTGACCCCGATACAAGCAAAGAGCTTTATCAGGGCAAGATTGAATTAAAATCGAAGGTAGAAAACGCAGTATACTCGGTTAAGGCTAAAGGATATTATGAGGATGGTACGGAAACCGATACCATAGTACATACATATTTTGTGGGTAAGAATATTAATAACCGTTTTGATACTCTAGTATTTTCAGTAACAAGCGACCCCTATAATCTTTATGATTATGAAAATGGTATATTAGTTGAAGGAAAACTAAGGGATGAGTTTCTTAAGAGCAATCCACATAAGTGGGTTGAACCTCCTGATCCTGCTAACTTTAATATACGTGGTAAAGAAAGCGAAAGAGATATATATTTGGAGGTCATTGAGCCTGATGGGACAGTGGTTATCAGTCAGAAGGCAGGAGTCCGTATGTATGGAGGCTGGTCTAGGGCCAATCTTCAAAAATCTCTTAAGTTATTTGCTAGAAAAGAATATGATGAAGAAAACAATAAGTTTCGTTATGAGTTTTTCCCTAATAAGAGGGCAGCGGACGGAACTTCCTTAAGAAATTTTAAGAGACTTGTGCTTAGAAATGCTGGAAATGATAATGCCCACGCCTTCATTCGAGATGAGCTCTTTCAGACCTTAGCGGGTCAGGCGGGTTTTAAGGATTATCATGGAGTGCGTTCGGCAGCCTTATTCATTAACGGAGATTACCGGGGACATCTATGGCTTCATGAGGTATATGAAGACGAGTACTTTGAAGAGCATTATGGTGATTATACAGGGCACTTTGAGGTGCTGGAGGGTGGAGAAACCTTTAAGAAGACTGACGAGGACGAAGCAAATAAATATGCTATAAACGATTATGAAGGGGCATATTCATATTCATATGAAGACCTGACAGATGATGCTGTCTATAAGAAACTGAGAGGAGTAATAGATGTAGAAAATTACCTGGAATATTATGCATATCAGATTCATCTCCTAAATGAAGATTGGCCTAATAATAATTATAAGGTATATCGCTACTTTGCAGCAGAAGGGGAAGAATACAGGGAGGCACCTTTTGATGGTAAATGGAGGTATCTTCTTCATGACATTGATTATACCTTTGGCATATATGGTACCAGCCCCTGGACAGATAACTTTAAGAATTATGTTAGTGCGGCCGGAAAGGTCAATAGAGAGAGTCCGTTATTCAGTCAGCTTATGCAAAGAGAGGATTGTAAGGAATACTTCGTAACCAGAACCTTAGACTTTATTAATGGAGCCTTATCTCCAGATAATTTAAATAAGGTTTTAGATGAGATGAATTCATCACGAATGAATGAGCAGCTTAGAATGTATGGCAGGAACCTTATAGCAGATTGGGCACTTCCGAACCAATTACCTGGGCGAATGGAGGATATTAAGAATTGGGGAGCTGACAGAGTTCGCTATACTTTGGGTAAATACCGTGTGTTTTTTGGCTTGGGTGAGATTTATACCCTTAATGTGAAGCCTGCGATAGGTACAGGTGTACGAATTAACAATATCGAGTCATTTTCTGAATTTGAAGGAAGCTATTATCCTGACTATGATACGGTTATATCGGCCATTTTACCTGCTGGGAAGGAACTAAGTCATTGGCTTGTTAATGGTGAAGCGGTATATGATATGGAGCTTAGAATCGATTCTTCTTATATTATAGATGATAAGGTCGAAGCAACTTATGTTCTTAAAGAAAAAGCGGAAAATCCTAAGATTTTTATTACTGAAGTATATTCTGATGGTGACAGTGATTATATAATACTGAGTAATCCCTACAAAGAGAGTGTCAATTTAATAGGATACTCAATTACAGATGATAAAGATGAAATGGGTAAGCTTATTCTTCCCGCGAGATTCTTAGGGGGCGAAAGTAGCCTGATAATTATTGGAGAAACTAATAGAGAAGCAGAGGTTACAGGAATGGTTCGAGCCGGCTTTAATCTTAAAGAAGGAGAGACTGTGGCACTCTATCTAAATGGTGAGTTGGTAGACGAGGTAACGATACCTGACCTGAAAAAGGGTAGTGTATATATACGTGACTTATTGACCATGAAATTTTCTGAGACGAAAAAGTAAGCCTAATAAATTTCGAGGGTAAACATATTTTGTTTACCCTCGAACTATTTTAGGTTAGAATTTTTCCTTACCACCCATATAAGGCCTAAGAGCCTTTGGGATATTTACTGAGCCATCCGCGTTTAAATTGTTTTCCAGGAATGCGATGAGCATTCTTGGAGGTGCAACCACTGTATTATTAAGTGTATGGGCAAAGTATTTGCTATCCTCTCCAACAACACGAATCTTAAGTCTTCTTGCCTGTGCGTCTCCAAGATTAGAACAGCTACCAACCTCGAAATACTTTTGCTGTCTTGGAGACCATGCCTCTACATCCACAGATTTTACCTTTAAATCAGCCAGATCACCGGAGCAGCATTCTAATGTTCTAACCGGTATATCCAGAGTGCGGAACAAGTCCACAGTATTTTGCCAAAGCTTATTATACCAAATCATACTATCCTCAGGCTTACATACCACTATCATTTCCTGCTTCTCAAACTGATGAATTCTATATACTCCTCTTTCCTCAAGTCCGTGAGCTCCTTTTTCCTTACGAAAACATGGTGAATAGCTAGTTAGAGTCTGGGGCAGATTATCCTCGCTTATAATAGTATCAATAAATTTTCCAATCATGGAATGTTCGCTTGTACCTATGAGATATAGATCCTCACCTTCAATCTTATACATCATGGCATCCATTTCTGCAAAGCTCATAACACCTGTAACAACCTCACTTCGAATCATGTATGGTGGAATGCAATAAGTAAATCCACGGTCAATCATAAAATCACGGGCATAGGATATAACAGCCGAATGAAGTCTTGCAATATCTCCCATTAGATAATAGAAGCCATTACCTGCAACTCTTCTGGCACTGTCTAAGTCAATACCGCTTTTGCTCTCCATAATATCTATATGATAGGGTATATCGAAATCTGGAACAACCGGTTCACCGTAGCGCTTTATTTCAACATTTTCGCTATCGTCCTTACCGATTGGAACACTGGGATCTATTATATTGGGTATAATCATCATAATCTGCGTTATCTTCTCACCTAGCTCGGCTTCAAGCTCCTCAAGGGCCTTCAAGCGTTCGGATTGCTGTGTGACCTTATTCTTAAGCTCTGTGGCTTCTTCTTTTTTACCCTGTGACATCAATGCGCCGATTTGCTTGGACATGGTATTGCGCTCAAATCTTAGATTATCAGCTTCCTGCTTTATAATCGAATATTTTCTGTCCCGATGCACGGTTATCTTCTTCGATCTCAGTGTAGAGATACTCGTTGATATGTTCCAGCGGGTGCTTTTGTGACACTTTGAGTCTC
>JAQVQL010000142.1 GCA_028701595.1 Herbinix sp. | reverse complement strand
TAACAGAAGATACAAACCCCAATTCCTGCGTATTCTTAACCACAACATCTTCTTCGAGCTTGTTTTCTGATGTTTGATATTCTTCACCAGTCCCCCCCCCATTTCACTTTGCATTAATATAGACTCTTGCTTCATATGGTCTTAGTCTAATTTCATCCTTTATCTCTGAATAATTACAGAGTAACAACTGATAATTCTTTATCAAATCCTTTGTAGCATCCACATAATCACGGGTTAAATTACAGATTACAGTTAGTAATATATCTTCGTAGCTACGTTGGTAAGCAAATAGCTTATCGTGCTTAGGAAGTAATAGCTTATAGCTACCAAAGCGAATAACTTTATGTTTTTTCCTTAATGCTATTAATTCTATATAATAATTGTATACTGAGCTCTCTCTTGAAATCTGTTCCTTGGCATTTATCATAGGGTAATTTGGATTAACCTTAATCCAAGGCTCTTTCTTTGAAAATCCTGAATACTCAGAAGTATCCCACTGCATAGGTGTTCGGGCATTATCACGACCTTTAGCAAAAATGGATTCCATAATCTCATCCTTAGAATAACCGGCATCAATACGTTCCTTATACAGATTAAGGGTTTCAATATCCTTATAATCACTGATATCATACTGTACATTGGTCATTCCAAGCTCTTCTCCTTGATAAATGTAAGGTGTGCCCTTCATTCCATGAATGATAGTAGCAAGCATTTTAGCTGACTCTTCACGATATTCCTTATCATCACCCCATCTTGAGACAATTCGAGGTAAGTCATGATTATTCCAAAACAAGCTGTTCCATCCATCATTCTCAAGCTCTATCTGCCACTTAGAGAGTACTTCCTTCAGTCTAATGAAATCTATTGGAGCTAAATCCCACTTCTCTTTACCTTCCTGCTGGTCCAGTGAAATGTGTTCAAATTGAAATACCATGGAGAATTCACTACCATCCATACAGCTAAATATCTTCGCATTTTCAGGACTCGCACCCCAGGTCTCTCCAACGGTTAACAGTTTTTTCTGTCCCCATGTCCTAGAGGTCATTTCCCTTATATAATCATGAAGATGAGGCCCATTACTTGTAATTCCTTTTAAAGGCTCTTTTCCTATCAAGTCAATTACATCCAGCCTGAAGCCGCGAACGCCCTTATCAATCCACCAATTAATCATGTTATATATTTCATTTCTTACCTTAGGATTTTCCCAATTAAGATCCGGTTGTCGAACAGAAAATAGATGTAGGTAATACTGCTGTAATTCTGAAACCCATTCCCAGGCTGATCCACCAAAGCATGCCTTCAGTTGATTAGGGACGGCTCCTTCTTCACCATCAACCCATACATAATAATCATGATACGGGTTCTCCTTACTCTTTTTTGCCTCCTTGAACCAAGGATGTTCATCCGAAGTATGATTTAAAACCAAATCCATTATAATGCTAATTCCACGTTCCTTTGCCTTGCTTATCAGCTCTATCATATCTTTCATAGTGCCAAACATAGGATCAATATCCATATAATCCGAAATATCATATCCATTATCATCTTGAGGAGATTTATAGACGGGTGATAACCAAATTGCATCTATACCCAGTGTACTTATATAATCGAGTCTTGATGTGATTCCTCGTAAATCTCCGATTCCATCATTATTGCTGTCCATGAAGCTTCTTGGATAAATCTGATAAATAACCGAACTCTGCCACCAATTCATAGTGTTCATATTTATCTCCTCATAATAATTATATGCATTATTTACTGTTAACGTTAACACCATAATAATAACACTGGTTTTTCCCATTGTCAATACATTTATGTAATATTTTCTATGTTCTTACTCTCAAACTATCAATTAATGTACTAATTGCATAAGAGAGAAGTTTGTTAAAATCTATTTTTGCAATATTTATTTGTTATCGTTATCATTAGATTGGTTAAAGCTATCCATAATAAGTATAAATTATAGGATTTGCCCATCAATATCCATATATTCTATCTGTTTATATTGCATTATATTCATTTATTCAATATAATAGGCTTATCATTATATTATTGACATTGTTATCGTTAACTAAGAAAGGAGTGTTTATGGCAACATTAAAAGATATTGCGAAGGAAGCCGGAGTAAGTGTTATGACGGTGTCGCGCGTTGTTAATAAGCGCTATTCAGAAGTGTCTGAAGAAAATATTGAGAAAATACAGGCAATTATTAAGAAGCTTGGTTATGTTCCAAATTCATCGGCTCGAAGTCTGTCTTCCAAATCATCAAAGATTATTTCTATTATCATACAGGGCTCGAACAACGTCCTCGAATCGCCTTACAATGCAACGATGTTGGGGCATATAGTGCAGCGAGTTCAAGAATATAACTATAATGCTATGGTACACTTCATCAATGAGTATTCGGATGTTACAAAGCACCTACAGTCCTGGAATGCAGAGGGTGCTGTCTTTCTTGGGACCTTTGATAAGAACATTCAACAAATACAGGCTGACAATAAAATACCTCTAGTTTTTACTGACAGTTATAGTAGTATAAGGCAATTCATTAATATAGGTATAGATGATTATAGGGGTGGGGTATTGGCTGCTGAGCATTTCATCAACAAGGGTCATCAAGACTTTGCATTTATAACGCCGCATACAAGTGTCAGTCAATTAATTCAACAGCGATTAAGAGGATTTAAAGACACCATAGAGGCTGCCAACTTAAATCTGCTTCCCGAACACATCTTAGATCCCTTAGATATGGAGGAGACTGTTACCACTCTCTGCTCCTTTAAAAAGCAGGTTAGTGCTATATTTGTAGCCGCAGATAATAGTGCAATTGAGCTGATGGACATATTGAAGCGTAGAGGTTATCGGATTCCTGAGGACTTTTCCATCATTGGTTTTGACAACCTACCAATATGCCAATATGTATCACCTAGGTTAACTACAATTTCACAAAATATAAGGCAAAAAGCTCAATATACTTTAGATGTATTATTTGAACATCTTAAGACCCCCTCCTTACCAACACAGAATATTGTTTTGAATGTTGAATTGATAGAAAGAGAATCCGTAAGAGACATGAACAATACCACCTTGTAATATATTCTATTGTATAAATATCTCCAACCATAAGTATGGTTGGAGATAAAGTGACATCTTATATTTTAATTACTTTGCCAAAAGCATCATTACATCATTACTTCTTTGGATGAATTTTGTCATAGCCTCGGGCTCTAGAGGTTTATAGCCAAGTAAGGCTAGGTCATATAGCTGCTCACATATCATAGAAGTATGCTCGGAATTCTCATTGGTGATGATATATTGTACAAGCTCATGATTAGCATTCAGCACCAGGGTCTCCCCATCACCAAATGAGCCAGCATCCATGCCTGACATATTATACATACGCATCATGTCCTGCATTCTTCTACTTTCCTCTGATAGAGTTATTACAGAGGATACCCTATCATTCTTAAGTCGCTCTACCTTTACCTCAAGCTTTTCCTTACCTAGAACCTTACGGAATAACTTAGTCATAGCATCCGTATTATTCTTTAGGGCCTTCTTGTCCTTCTTCTTTGTCTCATCCTTAAAGTCTTCAGTTAATTCTGCATCTATGCGTTGGAACTTAACATTCTGGCTCTTATACTCCACATGGGTTATAAAGGGTTGATCTATATTATGATTTAGGATAAATGCATCCTTACCAGCTTCCTTAAACATATTGATATACTGGCTCTGCTGCTTTTCATCGGTTACATAATAAACTGTTACCTTATCCTCTTCCTTGACCTCGCCGTCCTCGCCATCTTCGACAACTTCGCTACTGCTATCAACTACATCTCCTTCTGAAGCTGCCTCCGGCTTAGAATTCTCATCTGTTGCGGATTCCTCCTCAGCCTTTTCTTCTACAACATCGGCCTTAGTATCATCATCTTTGGCTTTATCATCTTTCTTATCATCGGGAGCCTTAGCTTTAGCTGCCTCTACATATTCATCCAGAGAGATATATTTACCCTCAAGGTTTCTAAATATGATAAAGTCCTTCATCTTATCACTAAATTTTTCATCCTTTAGGCAACCGAACTTTATAAATGGGCTGATATCCTCCCAGAATTTCTCGTAGCTCTCTCTTTCAACCTTATACATGCCTGTAAGCTAATCTGCTACCTTCTTAGAGATATACTCGGATATCTTCTTCACGAATCCATCATTCTGCAAGGCGCTTCTGGATACATTAAGCGGTAAATCTGGACAATCTATTACACCCTTTAGGAGCATCAGGAACTCGGGTATAACCTCCTTAATATTATCTGCTATAAATACCTGATTGTTGTATAGCTTAATAACACCCTCAATAGAATCATATTCAGTATTAATCTTAGGGAAATATAATATTCCCTTTAGGTTGAAGGGATAATCCATATTCAAATGAATCCAGAATAATGGTTCCTTATAATCATGAAATACATCTCTATAGAAGTTTTTGTATTCCTCTTCTGTACAGTCATTGGGATGCTTTGTCCATAGAGGCACTGTCTCATTTATAGGCTTTGGCTTCTTGTCCTCTTTCTTTTTATCATCCTGATTAACATCATCCTCAGGTGTATCGGCTTCCTCTACAACCTTTCCATCCTCATCAACGGTTGTGGATATTACCTCATCCTCTTCTTCCACTATAGGATCATTGGCATTCCTAAAATATATCTCCACAGGCATAAAGGAGCAATATTTATTAAGAATCTCCTTAACACGGTACTCATTGGAGAATTCATAGCTTTCATCATTTAGATAGAGGGTAATCTCAGTTCCTCTTTCGGTTTTTTCTCCCTCTCCCATCTCAAACTCTGTACCGCCATCGGATTCCCAGAATACGGGTATGGCGTCCTTTTGCCAGGACAGGGTATTGATTGTAACCCTATCAGCAACCATAAATGCCGAATAAAAACCTAATCCGAAATGGCCAATAATTTGGTCGTTGTTGGTTTTATCCTTATACTTCTCAAGAAATTGCTGAGCCCCTGAAAATGCTATCTGATTGATATATTCCTTTACCTCATTAGCAGTCATTCCGATACCGTTATCGGTAAATGTTATAGTCTTATCATCAGGATTTGCCGTAACCACTATCTTATAGTGATTATCCTCGGGTATATCAGCCTCACCCATTATTTCAAGCTTCTTTAATTTTGTTATGGCATCGGCTCCATTGGATATCAGCTCACGGACAAATATATCATGGTCCGAATATAGCCACTTCTTAATAATTGGAAAAATATTTTCCGAATTAATCGATAAACTACCTCTTTCTGTACTCATATTTTTCTCCTTTCTATTTTTTTTCCTTTTAATAGATATCATAATACGCAGAGAAGAAAAAGTCAAGATAAATTTAGCACTCTACTGGCTAGAGTGCTAACAATTTTTCTTATTCCTCTTCATATTCTATTCCCTTATTCTTAAGAAGCCTCTTTACCCATCCATCCCATTCTATATCCAGTGTTTTATCTAGGGTAAAGGTCTTTATAGCAGTTCCGGTAATAATATGAAGCTCATTCTTTTCAAAGCGTATATTAAGAAATAAGCCGCCCACATCATCTGATTTAAGCCTTCCACCAAGGGTTTCTATAAGCTTATCGACCGAAGCATCGGGCAACTGAAATACTATCTTCATCATTAAGGGCGATTTATTGCCTTTAATAATCGAAAATGCGATCTCCCTTATCTCACCCCACAACACAGCTGTATCTCTTTGCTCTAATTCTTCTTTTGAAAAGAAATTTTCATGCAATTGTCCCGATACATGAAAGCTTGTAAATGTTTGAAGCTCCATTTCCTTTAACACAAACTCGTCAAACAAGGAATTAGTAAGAAGCATTGCCATAAATGTCTTTACTTCCTTAATCTTTAATGAAATCATATCTTCCTATGCCAACCTGCTCTCTATTATATTTAGTTTAGTTGAATCTTATTTAATAACAAAAACTGTTTTTACCGTGCTTGTATATATTCTCTCTTATTACAAACAATAAGGTCAAATAATATTTTAATTACCCAAGGAGGTTTAGCATGCATTTTGAGCCATATAAAAAAACCTACTATCGCTTCCCTTCCACAAAAAGCGTGGCCAAAATAGATAAGCACATGTATTTTCCTGAGAAGCCCAACCACGCTACAGATAATCCGAATTATGATCATCCTACAAATTCC
>JAQVQL010000141.1 GCA_028701595.1 Herbinix sp. | reverse complement strand
TATACTCTTTCGCAAACTCTTTAAATGTCTTAGGTAAATCGTAATAAATATGGTAATCCTTAAGCCATCTTATAAGGTATTTATCAATTGAAGAATCATGTGTCTTATAGGAATTC
This sequence comes from Herbinix sp., assembly GCA_028701595.1. GTDB lineage: Bacteria > Bacillota > Clostridia > Lachnospirales > Lachnospiraceae > Mobilitalea. The sequence goes on along the minus strand of JAQVQL010000141.1, from coordinate 6,125 downwards.
CAAAAGGACATAAGCCTATCAAGACCTTCTACTGGGCTGCCTACCCCAATATTATTAAGTAATTCGTAGATATATAGATATACATAAGAAAGGGATGTATTATCAACAACACCTCTTCTTACATTAGTCCGCCAGGTAAAATATGTCCTGAGCTGTTCATAGCCTAGCATCTGATAATAAGGAAAGTATGACGAAAATGAAGCTTGTTCAGGATAGTCATCTTCGAAATCCTTCATAAATACAGCCTGTTTATAAAAAATTCTTGCATTCCATTGTTGCACTCTCCTGTCAAAGAACCTCGAAGAATTCGAATAGGGCAAGGGGTATTGCCTTGCAATACTCCTCATACTGTGGAATATTTCTCTGATCTCATCAGTTTCAGGTGCTACTATTTTCTGAGATTTTAGAACGAATTTTCCCGCACCAGGAATTGGGCTGTTATCGTATTCAATTTCATAAAACAGTTCATCGGAAAATGATATTTGTGTATTTTCCTTGGTTTGAGGCTGTACTTTAGTAGCCCCGCCTTCCTGTAACTGTCTCCGATCGGGGATTTTATATGATTCATATTTTTTATCAGTATTATTATCATTCATATGATCCACTACTTTAAACACTCCGTAAATAGTTGTTGCTAATAGTATAACATGTTTTGGTGATATTTCAATACTTTTAATCGAACAAATGTTTTTAATTATTTTTTAAAAAGGGTATTGACAAAGCAATTGTATTAGTGTATTATTGTATTAAGTTATTAATACAATAAGACAATAACACAAGTCGAAAGAAAGGAGCCATGTTTATTATGCAATGGGAACTAAACACCGATAAGCCCGTTTACTTACAGCTGGTGGAACAAATCCAAGCAGAAATTATCTCCGGTAATTATAAACCCGGTGATAAGCTTCCTTCTGTCAGGGATTTGGCTACTGAAGCCACGGTAAATCCAAACACTATGCAAAGGGCAATGGCAGAATTGGAACGAGATGGATTAGTTTATACCAATCGAACCACCGGCAGGTTTATAACCTCCGATGAAGAACTGATTAAGCAGCTTAAAGAAAAGTACATTACAACTATTATACAGGAGTTTTTAGACAGGATGATGCAACTAGGATTAGAGCTAAATGAAATTATAGCTTATGTAAATAAAGTTTCAGAGAATAATATTAAATAGCGTAATACGCAGATAGGAGTTAGATATGAGTGTAATACTAGATTGTAAGTCACTTACAAAAAAATTTGGTTCAACCACTGCTCTCTCTGATTTAAGTCTCAGCTTAGAGAGGGGCCGGATAATAGGACTTTTGGGTCCTAATGGTAGCGGAAAGACAACATTAATCAAAATTATAAATGGATTATTGGTGCCGAATGAAGGAAGCATTACTATAGCAGGCATGGAGCCAGGGGTAGAAAGCAAGAAAATCATCTCCTTCCTTCCTGAAAGGACTTATCTTCCCGAATGGATGAAGATATCAGATGCCATATCATTCTTCAAAGATTTTTATGAGGATTTTGAAGAAAAGAGAGCATATGACATGCTTCACAGGCTAAACCTAGACCCTGCTAAGCGTTTAAAGACTCTTTCAAAGGGTACAAAGGAAAAGGTTCAGCTCATACTTGTAATGAGCCGTAGAGCAGACCTATATTGCTTAGACGAGCCCATTGGCGGCGTTGATCCTGCCGCCAGAGATTACATCTTAAATACCATCATCACAAATTATGATGAGAATGCAACCGTCATCCTTTCAACCCATCTGATAGCAGACATTGAAAATGTCTTAGATGAGGTAATCTTCATAAAGGAAGGCCGTTTAGTCCTTCATGCACCGGTTGATGAAATCCGTGAAAAGGAAGGCAAATCCATAGATTCATTGTTCAGGGAGGTATTCAAATGTTAGGAAAATTAATTAAGCATGAGTTAAATGCTACAGGAAGAATATTTTTGCCATTATACATCATTATACTAATACTCTCTCTTGTTAATCGAGTATTAACCACTATTAAAATATTAGACGGACCGCTAAATGTCCTTAGAGGATTTACGATAACAGCATATACCTTGTCTATTATAGCAACTCTAGTAGTAACATTTGTAATAATGATACTTCGTTTTTATAAGAATCTGATGTCTGACGAGGGTTATCTTATGTTTACACTACCTGCTAAACCCTCACAGCTTATAAGTGCAAAGCTTATTGTATCTTCTCTGTGGAATATTGCTAGCATAATTGTTGTAGCTTGTTCATTACTAGTTATGCTGGGAACCTCAAAAAACATGGGGATACTTCGAGAATTTATAGATATGGCCTTAACAGGAATGAAGGCTAGCTTTGGAAGCAGTTATGTATTACTTATAGTAGAATTCATTATCATGATGATTGTAAGCCTGATACAACAAGTGATGCTTATTTATGTATCAATCGCTATAGGACACTTGTTTAATGGTCACAAGGTGATTGGATCATTTGTATCCTATATAGCAATCTCTACGATTATCCAGATCTTAGTTACAATTATTCTTTTGATTTGGGCTCGTATTGCAGGTTCATCATTAGATGATCTAGAAGCAATTCCTCAGCTAGTATTCCCATTCAGTATTATATTTTCACTTATATGTAATATATTGTTCTATTTGGGGACCAATTACATCTTCAAAAAGAAGCTGAACTTGGAGTAAGCCATTACCGTATAGATTCAATCTACCCTTATATAATAAGAAAGGCTGCTGCCAGACATAATAATATGTGTGGCAAGCAGCCTTTCTTATTAATAATATTTTATTAAGCTTGATATATATTTAGCTTAATGTATTTAGCTTAATATATTTATCTTAATCTTTTTACCTCAAAACGACTCAATTGCTTTAAGCAGTATATAAGCCCCTGTAATCTTTCCTCAATTGGTCCATCGTCCACCGTACAATCCAATGAAACTGCCATATCATTAATAAGCCTATCATCAATAGCATTAGTATTAGAAGATATTACATCTAGCTTTTTACTATAGCTATCTGCATCCAAAAAGCTTAATAAAACTTCATTTACTTTACCCTGTGGATCATCCTTTTGCTGGGGGACATCTAATGCGTCCTCTAGCTTCTCATTATCCTGATTTGTATCCGTATCACTATTTGGTCTTTCGGTAATAACTTCTCCCTTAACTTCATCCATGAATTTAGATATGGGCAATACGTATGTTCCATAATCACCAAACAATGCCTGGTAGATCACCATGCTTTCACAGGTTTCTTTATGTATTCCCAATGTAATAATTTGATAGGGCTTGTCCTTGGTAAGATAAAAAATTTCTCCCGGTATTGGAGTCTTATACATTTTCACCCTCCTATTTCTTCTTATATTTCCTGATATATAGCCTTAGTATAAGATAAAAAGTGGCCCGTCAATGTGCGAACCACTTATTGCATCCTTCTTCTTAAGTTAGTATTTACTTATTCAACTGATAAAAGATAGTAGTAAATAGGCTGACCTCCGTAATGAACCTCTACATCCAAATCCGGATATGAATTCATCAGTTCATCTGCGATATCATTAGCATCCTCATCCGTAATTTCCTCTCCGTAATAGAGACTAATTAATTCGGATTCGTCATCTACAAGGTTTTCAACCAAGGAGATGGTGGTGCCTCTAACATCATCACCTACAGACAGAATCGTCTTGTCTCCTAGTCCCATAATATTACCCTGCTTAATTTCCTTACCATCTATACTGGTATCTCGAACAGCATAGGTTACCTGACCGGATTTAACCTTTTTCATTTCCCCAATCATTCTCTCTGCATTCTCCTTGGGCGATTTGTCATACACAAAATTAATAACTGCTGAGATTCCCTGTGGTACATTCTTCGAAGGAATTACAACAATATTCTTATCCTCAGTTAACTGCTTTGCCTGTTCGGCAGCAAGAATTATATTACTGTTATTAGGCAATATAAAGATAGTATCTGCATTTACTTCGCTAATTGCATTAAGCATATCCTCTGTACTGGGGTTCATAGTCTGACCGCCCTCAATCAGATAATCCACACCAAGTCCGGTGAAAATCTCACCCAAGCCTTCACCCATGGATACAGCTATAAATCCTGCTTTCTTTCTGGGCTTTTGCTCCATTGGCTTTTCTTTTGATGTGCTTGCTTCTGCTGCAGCTTTTGCAGCATCCTTTATTACCTTTTCATTATGCTCTTCACGCATATTGTCTATCTTCATATTTGTCAGTGATCCATAGGTTAATGCCCTTTGAATTGCAAGACCTGGATCGTTGGTGTGCACATGTACCTTTACAATATCATCATCCGATACGACTACAATGGAATCACCAATTGATTCAAGATATTTCTTAAAATCTATCTCTGTGTTATCGTTATATTCTTTTTCAACCATAATTATAAACTCGGTGCAATAACCGAATTTGATATCCTCTAAAGCAACTCTATCAAGGTTAATACCGCTTGACAAAGTCTCATCTGTTTTTATGCTAATAGGGACTATTTCTTTTCCAAGAAAGGCATTATAAGCTCCCTTAACGATTTCTAATAATCCCTGGCCTCCTGAGTCAACTACGCCGGCTTCCTTCAAAACAGGAAGTAGCTCAGGAGTCATTTCAAGTACTTCCTCCATGTGTGCAATTATCTCCTCGCCAAAGTACACCAGATCATCTGTTTCAAGAGCAAGCTGGGCTGCTTTTTCGGCGGCACCTCTGGCGACAGTAAGAATTGTTCCCTCTTTTGGCTTCATAACTGCTCTGTAAGCAGTCTCAACTGCCTTCATTAGCCCATTTGTTATCACTGTAACATTTAGCTCCATGCAATCCTTTATTTCCTTAGTAAAGCCTCTGAATAATTGTGATAGGATGACACCAGAATTCCCCCTGGCGCCGCGTAATGAACCACCAGATATCGCCTTTGACAATTCCTCTATAGAGGGATTATTCAAAGAGCTGATTTCCTTTACTGCGGACATAATTGTCAAGGTCATATTCGTTCCTGTATCACCATCAGGAACTGGGAATACATTAAGCTCATTAATATATTCTTTTTTTGCCTCTATGCTAGCTGCTCCTGCAAGAAACATCTTTTGAAATGTTTTTGCATCTATAGTTTTAACAATCACTGATTTTTCCTCCTTAAATGCCGTAAGTCTTCTCTGCGTCAGTCTATAACTCTGACTCCTTCTACGAATATATTGATCTTCTCGACCTCAATTCCTGAGAATTCCTCCACATTATATTTAACATTACTGATCAAATTATCAGCAACTGCAGAAATACTAACTCCATAAGAGACTATAATATGCAGGTCAATCGTGATTTTGTTATTATCAATAGTAACATTTACTCCATGGCTTAAATTATCTCTCTTAAGTAGCTTGACAATGCCATCCTTCATGTTAATTGAAGCCATACCTACAACACCAAAACATTCTACAGCAGAAGCTCCGGCATACTGTGCCAACACTTCATTATCAATTAAAATTTCACCGATGTCTGTATTCATATGTCCTTTCATAATTAACCTCCAATCTTTGCAGCATATTACTCATATTATAGCCAACTTACATCCCAATATATTACTGTTCTAGGTACCTGACTTTGTAATTTACATTTTATGAGATATCCCCATGATTTTCTGCATATTATATATTACTATGAATATTAGATGGAAGTGATTAATATGAAGAGAATGATAGGGTTTATATTGTTTTGGATTGCTATTGGCATGACAATCATGCTGTTCATTACTAATGGAATATTAGCTATATGTATTATTATATTGTGCCTTCTACTTGGCTATAATTTATTCTGTAATTAAAGAAAAATCGGGTGCCAAGATCCCCTGACACCCATTGTTGATATTTATGCGCGTTCTACTTTTCCGGATCTAAGACAGGAAGTACAAACATACATTTTTCTAGCTGCACCGTTAACTTTAACTTTTACAGACTTAATATTGGATTTCCACATCTTATTTGATCTTCTATGAGAATGACTCACAGCAATTCCGAAGTGAGCACCTTTATCACATACTGAACATTTAGCCATCAAGAGCACCTCCTTAGGTAAGAGTTTAGACCTATTTGGCCTAACAAACAAATTTATTCTATCAGAATA
>JAQVQL010000010.1 GCA_028701595.1 Herbinix sp. | reverse complement strand
TTTAATGGTACCAGGTACGCTTTTGTTGGTACCTGGTATCATTAAAACACTAGGTTCGTTATAATAACACTGGTGATTGCGCTGACCAGAGTGGCCACAAGGGCCCCTGCTAGGGTGTATCTTGTCCTTTTTACCCCTGCTGCCATAAAATATACTGCCATAGTATAAAATATTGTCTCTGTACTACTTAATAATATGGATGCCAGTCTTCCCAAATATGAATCTGGGCCATGCTCCTTAAATATATCCAGAAGTAAGCCTGTGGCAGCAGATGATGAGAACATTTTGACCAGAGTAACAGGTAATAGTTCCGAAGGAAAATGAAGTAAATGTGTAATTGGCTCCAATAGTTTTGATAGTAAATCTAAGGCTCCTGATGCACGCAAGATTCCTACACCCAACATGAGACCAATAAGTGTAGGCAAAATGTTTAGGACCACATTAAAGCCATCCTTTGCTCCCTTGATAAATTCATCATATATTGATGTTTTTGTAAGCAATCCCAAGCCTATTATATAAAAGAATATGAATGGCATGATATAATCAGATACATAAATGATAAAATCCATCATAAACCTCCTAATTACACAAAATTTTTATATGGCATCTAACGGAGGTTTTACCTCCTAATTACACAAAAATTTTATATGGCATCTAACAGAGGTTTTACCTCCTTAACCTGGATGGTTATTCCGACCACTTATTTTTCTTGCTGTCGTAGCAAATATTACGCCTGCCAACGTTGAGATGCATGTGGTTATAATTCCGGCCATCAGTATTTCAGCCGGGTTTATAGAACCATATTGGCTTCTAAATGCTATGATATTTACGGGTATCAACTGAAGGGAGGAAATGTTTACTATTAAGAGAGTGCACATGTCGCAGCTAGCTATATCAGAATCGGCATTTAGCTTCTTAAGCTCTCTCATAGCCATTAAGCCCATAGGAGTGGCTGCCCATCCTAGCCCCAATATATTTGCAATCATATTTGATGCTATATATTCATTAACAACATGCCCTTTTGGAGTATCAGGAAAAAGGAATCTAATAATTGGCCTTAGAGCTTTAGTAAATGAGGCCACAAGACCACTTTTTTTTGCGATCTGCATCATACCTGTCCACATAGCCATAATGCCCAACATGGATATACATAAGGCAACCGCTTCCTTAGAGGAATTAATAGCGGTATTGCCGACCTCTGCTATGTTTCCGTTAAACACTCCTACGATTATACCGATAATTATCATGAAGCCCCATAAATAATTTAACAACTATATACCCGCCTAATCTATATTCCATTGATAAACTATATTCAAGTCCTAGTGATTAATGTACTACTTTTTGTGTAATTATAGTTGGATTTGCATCCCTTTTACATTAATTGTTTAAATTGTGCTATGTTTTGACAATTATTTTAGTTGACTTTAAAAATATACTATGGTATCTTATATAAATGCTATATACAATATATGTAAGTCTGTTTGTGATTCGTACAAGGACTTGTATGTAAGCATATCCCCAATATACCTGAGAAAAGGAGGCCAATTTATGAAAGGTACAGGCATTGTAAGAAGGCTTGATGAGCTTGGAAGAATCACCCTTCCTATCGAGCTAAGAAGAACATTAGATGTAGGTGAAAGAGATCCATTAGAAATTTACGTTGATGAGGGAAGAATTATTCTTCAAAAGTACGAGCCCGCTGACATTTTTACAGGCAGCAAAGAAAACCTTGTTAGCTATCATGACAAGAAGATTTCTAAGGATACTATTATGGAACTAGCTAAATTAGCTGGAATTATCGAATAGTACATATTTGTGATGAAGTGTTAGAGGCCCCAAAACGATGGAAATCTTCGTTTTGGGGCCTCTTTACGCAAGAGCGATAAGTTCTATTTGTTATCCAATTTCACTTTAAACTTTGTGCCGTTCTTAACACTATAATACTCACCTGTTGGCTCGTTATTACAGTAAAATTGTCCTATTACATAGTGATTTGGCTTATCAGCCTGAACAGGTAAATAGTTTTCGTCTATATAGGCTTTTGGTTTTCCTTCAGCCGCTATATAAGAGACACTTTTCACCACTCCATCAAGATATAAAGTCTTGTTCATTGTACCGCTTTCTAACCCATATATAAACATGCCACTGGTTTCAGTAATTATTCTTTGCCATTTTCCTTCACTATCTTTTCCATAGCTTTGTTCCGCCGTTTTTCCCATACCATCAGGCATATCATGATTCCACTCACCCTGATAATAATACCAGCCTGAATCCTTATCCTCAAGATCGAGTACGAATTGAATCCCTATGCCTTCTCTCAGCCCGTCCTTAAATCCACCAGCATAGATATTGTTCTTGTCAGATATCAGCATACCGTAGCCCATATCTAGATTCATATCTCCTGACGGACTGTAATAAAGGGGTACTGTCTCGGCTATTGTGTCTATAAAGAAAGATTCCTCCATTATTTTAGCTACAGCTTCTATATTAACCACATTAAGCGCTGTATATAGCTCATTTAATACCTTTTCTTTTTCTTTTCTTTGCATAATTAAGTCATTAGCTTTATTCAAAAGTTCTTCTGATGCCGAGCTCTTGCTGCTTCTTAAATAATTCTGAAGAAGAGCCTTAGCTGTATCAAAATCGTTTAAGGTAATATACAGTTCGGCCATTTGATTGTATGCAGAATCTCTTTTCGGTATAAGCCATATAGCCTCATTAAAACTGTTAAATGCTTCTTCATAGTTCTCCTGATATATGTATTCTGAGGCCATCAAAAGTATTTCATCATACTTTAGCTCATTAAGACGACTTTCTATCTTGCTCATCATACTACTTAATTTCTCTGACTCGGTTACTGCTAGTCCGTCCCCTATCTCTTCCTTAGCCAAATCATATTTTTCCATTGCCATATAGGATTCAACAATTTTTAAATATGATATATCTGACTTACTTTTTATCAGCTTAGCCTTTTCATATTCATCAATGGCTCTACTATATTCACCATTAGAAAAATAAGTATCTCCAAAGGAAATCAATTGATAAAATCCATAGTCTGTCTTTTTAGTTGTAATATCCTCGATTTTTTCCTTGATAGCGGTGGTCTTCTCCACTTCATATATACTTCTTAAAACCTCGAGTGCCTTATCATAATTATGGACACCGGCATATGCATCGGCCAAGCCTATTGACAAAAGCTCCTTGTCACCGTAATTCATAGACAAGGCCTTTTGATAAGCCTCCCTCGCCTCATCAAAGCTACCTGCTTCAAGATATTCCTGTGCCATAACCATCTGTTCCTCATATCTCTTTCTCGAGGCATAGGTATTATATATTAATAAAGCGGCTACTATAAATATAAGAGCAGAGGTTATTATAATCCACCTCTTTTTATTCCAGCGCAATATACTGTTAATCATTGTTACACCTCCAAAAGACGGTTATTCTATCTTAGCATCCAGCAAGGCCTGATAGACCTCTCGCTTACTAATGCCTCTATCCTTAGCAACTGATTTCATTGCTTCCTTTTTATCTTGTCCCTTATCTATATATGTCTTCATATGCTCAGCAATGGTTTTTTCTTCCCACATGCTTTGCTTTTCTATTTCAAGTTCCTTATGGGATTTACCCTCAATAATAAGTACATATTCTCCCTTGGGTTCTGAGCCTTCATAAAAAGCAACTGCATCTTCTAGGCTTGTTCTCAAAATAGTTTCATGTATTTTTGTAAGCTCCCTGACAATAGTAATCGTCCTCTTGCCCAATGCTTCATATAGCTCCTCTAGTGTTTTTTTCAATTTGTGAGGTGCTTCATATAGTATCAGCGTACGGGTGTCTTCGGTAAGCTCCTTAAGGATTCGGGCTCTTTCCCTCTTGCCATGAGGAAGAAATGCTTCAAAGGAAAACCTCTGGGTAGATAGGCCTGATAAAGTCAGTCCGGTAATAAGAGCACAGGGACCGGGAAGGGAAGTCACTGGGATCCCAGCATCATAAGCTTGCTTAACAAGCTCCTCACCAGGATCGGAAATTGCTGGTGTTCCTGCGTCTGTAATAAGAGCGATATGCTTACCATCTATTAGTTGCTCGACCAAATACCTTGCCTTATCTACTTTATTATGTTCATGATAGCTCGTCATCGGTACCTTTATCTCATAGTGATTTAATAGCTTTCTGCTATACCTTGTATCTTCGGCTGCAATTAAATCAACCTCCTTAAGAGTCCTTAAGACCCTAAGGGTAATGTCTTCAAGATTGCCGATAGGCGTTGCGCATAAATACAATTTTCCCGACATTTCTCCATGCCCTTCCTAAACTTATCCTCAATTTATCTTCTTAGTATGGATTTCTAATATCCGTATATATCATAAATCTCATCCGTATAGACACCTGGCTCCTTATATACAATCAGCGGAGGATCTACAAGGAGGTTTCTTCCTCCCCCTTTAACACACTCCAAAAGCACCATATTCGGCTCCTTATGGATGTATGGATAGACAAATCTCATCTTCTTAGCCTCTAGTTTATACAAAGAGCAAGTATTGATGATGTCAACCAACCTAAAGGGCCTGTGAACCATATAAATTCTTCCGTTTGGTTTTAAAACTTTAGCCGCCTCACGAACTACATCATCAAGGGTACATAGTATTTCATGCCTAGCAATAGCCTTAGAGCTATCCGGATTAACAAGACCATGACTATGATTCATGTAGGGTGGATTACATGTAACAACATCAAAGGAAGCCGCTCCAAATAGGGTAGAGGCCTCCTTGATATCTCCAAGCTCAATATCAATTTTATCTTCAAGCTTATTAATGATAACACTTCGCCTAGCCATATCAACACTTTCACTCTGTATCTCAAGGCCGGTAAAATGCCTGCCGGAGGTTTTAGCCTCCAGAAGAATGGGAATAATTCCTGTCCCGGTTCCTAAATCTAGAACAGTCTCGCCTAAAAGAACCTTAGCAAATCCAGATAATAACACAGCATCCATGCCAAAACAAAACTTCTTAGTGTTTTGAATAATTCTATAATTGTTTCTATGAAGCTCGTCTATTCGTTCGTCGGGCTTTAACAATCCATTGGAAATATCCATATTATTCATCATCCAAAAGGGATTTACCTTCCTTCTTCTCTAAGAGCTCCAGTACCCTTAATTCCTCATCCACTATATTGCTTCCTTTTTCCTTCCTCTTCTTCGGTCTAAAGGTTAGTTCTTCTACTTTATATTCACGAACTTCTTTTTCGTCATTCTCCAGAGTTACAATTACCTTTACAAGCTGTTTTAATACACTGACGCTCTGTACCTCCCCCTTAAGATTATCACTGGTGCTGATATAATCCCCAACATCGGGAAGCTTTGCATTAAGCTCCTCATAGGCCTCCTGCTCATTCTTAAGACAGCACATAAGTCTTCCGCATACTCCTGATATTTTTGTTGGATTAAGAGAAAGATTCTGTTCCTTAGCCATCTTGATTGATACCGGTGCAAATTCTGATAGATGGGAATTGCAGCAAAGTGTCCTTCCACATATTCCAATTCCACCGACAATCTTAGTCTCGTCCCTAACTCCAATCTGCCTGAGCTCAATTCTTGTTTTAAAAACAGAAGCCAAATCCTTAACTAATTCTCTAAAATCAATTCTTCCATCAGCGGTAAAATAAAATAAGACCTTATTATTATCAAATGTATACTCAGAATCAATAAGCTTCATTTCCAACTCATGTTTTTTAATCTTTTCTAGGCAAATTTGAAATGCTTCTTTTTCCTTTTCTTTATTCTTTCTTTCTACCTCGTCATCCTCCGAAGTTGCCTTGCGGATTACGGGCTTTAGAGGTTGAATAACATCCTCATCCTTTATCTCTCTGAGGCCTAGTACTACTTTGCCATATTCTACTCCTCTTGCTGTTTCAACGATAACATTGTCACCTTGCTTTATATCAAATCCTGCAGGATCAAAATAATAAATTTTCCCCGCACTTCGAAATCTTACGCCTATAACATTAACCATTATAATTCTCCTTTATACTGAGTAGCATTAATTCTATAGTGATGTCTACATTAACATTGGCTTTTAACTTAGCCTTTGCTTCATCCATGGACTTTATCACATTTTCTATCTCTTCATAGCTTCTTATACTTGCTTGTTTCTTAATTATTTGAAATTCATCCTTAAGGAGTAGTAAATTCGGGTCATTAGTTGCCTTTAACATAAGAACATCTCTAAACCACAGCATCATTAAATCGATATAATCATTGATAGAGGCTTTATTCTCTGATATAGTCTTTATTCCTGATATGATTTCATGAAGCTCCATGTCATCGATATATCTAAGTATATGGAAGATGTCTTCCTTCTTACTCTCAAAGTCATCAGAGGAGGCATATTTTATAGCCTTGCCAACATTTCCTCCGCTAAAACCGGCGGCAATCCCAGCCACATAATCTGGAATATGTAATTCTTCCATCAAATGTTCCTTTATTAGCTGTCTGTCTACAGGCTTTAAATCTAAAGTCACACACCGTGATATAATAGTGGGTAGTAAGCTCTGCGTATTGCATGCTAATAATATGATTATGGCATACTCCGGAGGTTCCTCAATTGTCTTTAGTAATGCATTCTGCGCATTTTCAGTCATTTTATCCGCAGAATCTATTATATATATCTTATACTGGCTTTGATATGGCATGACCTGTATATCTGCATTGACCTGAGTCCTGATATCATCCACACCTATGCTGGCTTTGTCGTGAGTTATCCACACTATGTCTGGATGATTATTGCTATCGGATTGCTTACAGGACTTACAAACGTTACAAGGATAATAGCTGTTCTCTATACACTGCAATGTCTTTGCAAAGGTAAGTGCCAGCGTCTTTTTTCCCATACCTTCTTCACCATGGAATATATAAGCATGCGAAATCTTATCTGCACTAATTGCAACCTGCAGATGCTTAATTATACCTTCGTGTCCTATAATTTGTGTAAAGTCATGCATTCTTTCTCCATCCTGATTTATTAGGTTAATATATCTATTAATAATCCCCTAATTTCATCTATCTTATTAAGTATAAGGATATGATCCTTTTCATCCTTAATGAGCTCTAGAGCAAGCTCGTCCAGCTCCTTGTTAACCAACTTAATCATAGTATAAACTCTATGTCTTCCCTTTCTATCAAGGAAGTTTTCTCTGGTAAACTTATGAGATCTACTCACAATTTCATTCATAAATGTTTTGATTAATTCCCTATAGTGCTTCATATCCCGCACGTCCATACGCTTACCCAGCTTTTTACCCTGTGCCGAGATTTCATCCAGCATGAAGTTTAGTCTCGCTTGAAGGTTTTGATCCTCTAGTTGGGAAACCAAGGTAAACTTAAAGGAGCCGTCCGTATCCTGTACCGGGGGCTTTGGTGTGGGTTGATTCACCTGCTGTGCCTGATTTACCTTTATATCCATAGATTCACCTCATGTCGTGATTATATCATAAATCTACGTGGTTGACAGTATGTTTTTATCTGCACGTTAAATACGGACGCTTATATTAACCCCTTTATATCTCTAATAATCTCATTAATGCAGATCTCAATGTCATTATTTTCATATCTTCTAGTTATGCCATACCTTAATATGTTTTCATCTGAGAAATCCTCATCATCAGCAAGAAATCTTCTACAAACCTCGGCATATTTGGGTTCCCTTTGCTTCTGTTCCCGAAGAATTGCCCGTATAAGACGTTTACCGTCCTCCACTTCTATATATATAGGTATTACATTGTCACTTCCGAAGTAATCTCTGATTTTTCCATAGCTATAAAGTGTACCATGCATAATATAGTTCTGATGCTCAAGGTCTATCTGTCCGTCATTAGCAGTAAAGTAATGCCACTCCCCATGAATCGTATTATATGAGCGATGTTCAATTATCTTGTTCTCGTCTTTCAGCTCATTAAGCTTTCCTTCGTCAACAAAGTGATATTCCACTCCCTCATTTTCAGACACCCGAATTGGTCTTGTGGTATACATAACTACAGTTCGTATATTCAGTTCCTCATGCTCTAGTAGTCTTTTATATATGGTATCCTTGCCAGTTGCACTCTTTCCCATAACAATAAATATTTTTGACATTGTCTTTAGCCCTTTCTAATGCCTGTATATCCTTATTTAATAGATCGGCTTAGATTTTCTCCCCTAAGCTCCTTCTCTTCTTTTCATATTTCTGAATATACATCTTTTTATCAGCAACACTTAAGCACTCCTCAAGAGTTGTATCTTTATTAGCTTTAGTAATACTCCATCCAAAGCTAATGCTTATCTTAAAATCGTAAGTTAGCTCTTTATTAAATCTTTGAATTGAATCATCGAATTTTTTCAGAAATTGATTCATTTTCTCTAAATCATATTCCACTCCTATAACAGAGAACTCATCGCCACCCAATCTCATACATATTTCATCATCCTCAGAAGCATTAACCAGTGCCTTAGCAACCGCTTTAAGGGCTATATCCCCGCCTGCATGTCCATAAATATCATTTATATACTTTAAATTATCCATGTCGGCACTAAATACCATCATATCAGTCTTATCTCTAATGCTTTGCTCCAAATATTTCTGTCCAAGGGTATGTAGTGATCTTCTATTATACAAACCAGTTAATGCATCCTTTATAGATATATCCTCTAGCTTATATACAAGCCTATTAAGCTCACTATGAATCCTAATGTTTTCAAGTGCATTACACACATTTGTTAGCCATCCCTGATAAGATGACTTATATGCTTGATATTGCTTGAAGCTTATAGCTGTATATCCATAGCATTTCTCACGATGGTGTAGTATGTTAAAGTAGAAGGTCTGGGGTTCACAGTCCAAGTAAATTGACGGTAATAGCTCTCTGGCTTCAAACTGAACCTTTTGTAGCCACTGACCGTTCTTTATTCCAACCTCCATGGATGCTTCTCTGTCACAAAAATCAATTCCGTATTCCTCGTCACTTTTATATTGATCCCAATCCATATAGAGACACATATAGAAGGATGAAAATCCTGAATTTAAATATGTATATGAAGACAATCTATTATTGAGATCCTCCAGCATGGTAACCCCTGTTAAGTCTATTGACATATAAGCATTATTCGATATGGTTTCATCCTTTTCCTCAAGCTCCTTTATAATGTGGTTTCTTCTTTTGAATACTTCCTCTGCATCCTTGCTCATCTCACAGCCACAGGATTCTCGAATATATGTTACAAATTTCAAGTAAGATGTATTCTCCTGAGACATCCCCATATGCTGTCTATAAATCTTGTCGACAGCTTCCTTTCCCATATCCGCTACAGGCATACCGACAGTTGTTATCGGCGGACTAAAATCCTTAGTTGTTTCTATATTATCGCATCCTGATATGGCTATATCCCTTGGAACCATGATTCCTCGTTCTGCCAGCGCATTACATACGGCTATTGCCATATAGTCATTTGCACAGATTATAGCTTCAGGATATTTTTCCGGATCAGCCAGCCATTTTTCAACAGCCCTGGATGCAGAACGCTTCCAGAAGTCCCCATAGTAAATTCTATCTTCCTCTATGGGAATATCATGCTCTGAAAGAATTCGCTTGTAGGTGTTAAGTCTTTGTATTGAAACAGGGTTCTCCTTAGGGCCAGTAAGAAAATTGAGTTTCGTGAATTTATGTTGGTTAATAAAATGCTGTATTATATCATCCAAAACATTATCGTCCTCGATAAGAACGTTATGGTATTCATCTATACCCTGTCTTACACTAACAACAGGACAATTACTATATTTTCCTATGTTTTTTAGTATTTTTGATTTATAATCCTTAACAAGCATAGTATCTGGAAGTAATATAATACCATCAAAATCTTCGTATTTAATTATATTAGCTATATTACTCTCCGCTACATCGTAATCAAGCTCTCCATAACTTTCAAAATTAGAAAATATGGCAGTGTTGTATCCAAGCTCATAAGCCCGACGGCTTATGGCTCTACATAACAAATCCTGATATTCCTCATGAGCACGTGTAACAAAAACACCAATTGTTTTATGATTGTTTTCCAGCATGATAGGCCCCCACCTCAATCTTTTTTCTGTACTTGAAGATAACATATTACATACTTATAATACACTACTCTATACGGAAAAAAAAGCCTTAACCATATTTTTTTAAATATGTGCCAAGGCTAACGCTTTTCTAAATTATTGAATTAGGTTTGCCCTTAACCTTAAGGTTTCCTTTTCCTTTTTCTGTTGATACATTTTCTTGTCTGCAGTTACCAAGCATTCCTCAACTGTTGTATTATTGTCTGGAACGACAAGACTCCATCCATAGCTGACATATACATTAAACTCTTCATTAGCACTTTGATTAAATCTATCCAGCTCTCCGATAAACCTTCTTATAAAGCGAAAAGCCTTTTCTTCATCATAGTCCAGACCTATTACAATAAATTCATCTCCGCCAAATCGTACACAAATCTCATCGTCATCTGCAGAAAAAGACAATGCGGCTGCTACCGCTTTAAGAGCAATATCCCCTCCGACATGACCATAATTATCATTTATATGCTTTAGCTTATCCAAATCGGCAGTAAATATCAAAAGAGTAGCTTGCTTGTCTAATGCCTGCTTCAAGTATTTATCTCCGAGAGTTTCTAGTCCTCTTCTATTATATAGGCCTGTTAACTCATCTCGAATATACATATCCTCTAGTTTGTAGACAAGACGGTTAAGCTCACTATGTACCCTAATGTTTTCTAAGGCATTGCTGACATTAATCACCCACGCCTGAAAAGTAGTCATATAGGTTTGTATTTTTTCAAAGGCAATGGCTACATATCCAAAGTTTAGTGACCGATGATGTAATAAGGCAAAGTAATATATCATCGGTTTGTCATCTTCAAGCTGAGGTGGTATTAAATTACCTCTCGAAAAACGTATCCTGGTGTATCTCTGGCGGTCCTTAGTCCCTGATTCCATAATCATGTCCTCTTCAGGATTATAGCCTCTGTCCTCATCTTCCCTAATTCCCTGCCAGTCATTATATAAGCACATATAAAAATCTGTGAATCCAATATTCTCATATACATAGTATGACAGCTTGTCATTCATCTCTTCCAAGGTGGTTATTCCTGTTAAATCAGCTGACATATAGGCATTTCTCATGACTTCCCTTTGTAAGCTCTCCACTGTTCTCAAATAATACTTTTTCCGATTTCTTTTTTCTTCCTCTAAATTATTTTTGCAACCGCAAGATTCTCTAAATATTGTGGTAGTTTTTACATATGACTCCTGCTCCTCCTCATGACCCCTGTTAATTCGGTCAATTTTATCTACAGCTTCAATTCCCATCTCTACAGAGGGCATAGAAGCTGTTGTAAGAGCAGGTATATATTCAGAAGCATCCGCTATATCATCACATCCTGACACAGCAATTACATCAGGTACAGAAATACCCCTATCCTCTAATTCTCTCACTACCGTAAGTGCCATATGATCATTCGCACATATAATTGCCTGTGGCATAGATAGAGGCCCTGACATCCAATATTCAACGGCTGTCTTTCCTTTATGCCTCCAGAAGTCTCCATAGTAGATTCGCTCCTCTTCTATAGGAATATTATATTCTTCTAAAATTCTTTTATAACAGGCAAGTCTTTTATCCGAGTCGGGAAATCCCTTTGGTCCAGCCAAGAAATTAAGCCTTGTAAATCCATGCTCCACTATAAAATGCTTTATTATCTCTTCTAGTACTTTATTATCATCAATTATTACATTATAGTATTCATCTATCTTTCTTCTTACACTTACTACAGGACATTTGCTGCTCGTTCGGATATAATCCCTGATTTGCTGCTCAAGTCCTTTAACAGCCATCGTATCTGGAGCTAGAATTATTCCATCTAGTTTACAATAATCTGGCAAATCACTTATCCTAATCTCACCTGCGTCATATTCATTCTGGCCATAGCCACCAAAGTTAGTGAAAAAAGCGACATTATAATTAAGCTCCCTAGCACGGATTGAGATTCCCCTGCTAAGACCCTCCTGATATTCAGCATTTACTTGTGAAACAAATACACCTATTGTCTTTCTACCGTTTAAAAACACTCGGAACTCTCTCCTTGTACATCTTGCGTCTGATCATTATGTGCTTTTCAAAATAAATAGTGCTTATTTACTATAATATATAACATATCCAGGTAAAAAACAATCTTATTCTATATCAAACTTGGATTTTTTTTGGCATAATAATATTTATGATAGAATCATCCTATCATTTGCAAAGCTACCATTACTTACAATTTCAAACTTTTTCAGCAAATCCGCAACCTTCAAATCACTCTTTTCCACACCGCTTACATCAAATATAATCTTTCCTTCATACATCATTACTAAGCGATTACCATACTGGATGGCCTGTTTCATGTTATGGGTTACCATAAGTGTAGTTAGGTTGTTAGCAGATACTATCTGCTGCGTCAATTCAAGTACTCTCTCAGCGGTGCCTGGGTCCAAAGCTGCAGTATGTTCATCCAGTAGAAGGAGTTTTGGCTGTTGCAGGGTTGCCATTAGTAAGGTTAAGGCCTGTCTTTGCCCTCCGGATAGAAGACCCACCTTTGAGGTCATTCTGGTCTCCAAGCCTAAACCGAGGTTAGTTAGCTTCTCAATATAATTTTGCTTTTCTTTATTGGTAATTCCCCATCTTAGCCCTCTCCTTTTACCTCTGCGGTAAGCTAGGGCTAAGTTCTCCTGTATCTCCATATTAGCAGCCGTACCCATCATTGGATCCTGAAATACTCGTCCAAGATATTTTGCCCTTTTATATTCAGGAAGGTGGGTTATTGCCTCTCCCTCCAGTAATATACTACCACTATCAGGAGGGTATACACCTGCGATAAGATTAAGTAAGGTGGATTTCCCTGCACCGTTTCCTCCGATAACCGTAACAAAATCTCCCCTTTGTAAATGTAGAGATAGATCATTAATAACACGTTTTTCGTTGACCGTATTATGGTTAAAAGTTTTATAAACTCCATTAAATTTTAACATTGCTTTTCAACCTCCTCTTAGATGCTATTTTTTTATTAACTCCGAACGGAGGTTATACCTCCTTGCGAACAAATAAAGACTTGTTCTTTAATAAGGTCGGTATGGACAAGGCTAATGCTACTACAATAGCCGTAAATAATTTCATATCGTTTGTATCCAATCCCCAGCTAAGTATAATCGCGATAATAATTCTATATACCACTGATCCGCACATAATTGCCAGCATCATTACAGCAAAGTTCTTAGCTTTAAGGAATAGTACCTCGCCGATTACTATGGAGGCTAGCCCTATTACTATCACGCCTTGGCCCATGCCAATATCGGCATAGCCCTGTGTCTGTGTTACCAACGCTCCTGCTAATGCTATAAGACCGTTGCTGAAGGAAAGTCCTGCTATCTTTATCATATCTGTATTGACACCTTGTGCTCTTACCATGGTATCATTATTTCCAGTCGCCCTTATACAAGAGCCTATCTCGGTCCCAAAAAACCAATAAAGAAATGCAATGGCAACCAATGAAAATATCAATCCAACGACTAGAACAACTCCGGTTTGAAGAGTAAAATCCTTAATTCCAAGCTCATCGGCAGTAGGTAATATATCTTTTATCATAAATATCAAGGATTTATTACCGACAAGTGAGGTGTTGGGCTGTCCCATAATTCTAAGATTAATTGAGTATAAGCCGAACATTGTTAAAATACCTGAAAGTATCGAGGGTATTTTAAGCTTTGTATGCAAAAGTCCGGTGATTGCTCCTGCTGCTAATCCTGACAACAGTGCCACAAATAAGCTTAAAATAGGATTTAGTTTTAAACTCACCACAAAAACAGAGCTGATACTTCCTCCCAGCGCAAAGCTACCCTCACAGGTTAAATCAGCGTAGTTTAAAATTCTAAATGTTATAAATACTCCCAGTGCAAATATTGTCCAAGTTAAGCCCTGAGCAGTAGCTCCATATATAGATAGTAAGTTCATTAAATCATTTCCTTTCTTACTTGATTATTATATTTTAATAGCAAATCGGTATCTAGGCAACCTTTTTATTTAAGTCAAACGAACAAAGGGAGGGGTTGCTTATACCCCTCCAGAATTTTTATGACAGAATACTTTCCTATTCCTTGTTACTAAGCCTTATTCCGATATAAGCTCCTTAGGAATCTCTATTCCAAGTTGATTTGCTACCTCTTCATTGATTGTCAGAGAATACTCATCCGCCGGTAGGTATTCGATTGGCATTGTTGCAGTAGACGCTTTATCCCTAATAATCCTAACTGCTTGCTCCCCTGTCAAATATCCCAGCTTATAGTAATCAATACCATAGGTTGCAAGGCCACCTTTGCTTACCATGCCTTCTTCACCACATATAACGGGAATACCGTTGGGGTTTGCCACCATAGCTACTGTAGGCATGCCTGACGCAATAGTATTATCAGTAGGTGCATAGATTGCATCTACCTTTCCGACTAATGACTGAACAACCTGCTCAATATCATTTGTATTAGAGACGGTTGCCTCCATCACTTCTAAATTCAATTCAGCGGCAGCCTCTTTTGCCATCTCAACCTGGATTTTTGAATTACTCTCACTGGAGCTATATAATATAGCTATTGTTTTAGCCTCTGGAACAAGCTGAGTTAAAAGTTCTATTTGATTTTTTACTGGTGTAAGATCAGATGTCCCCGACACATTTCCACCAGGAGCCTCATTAGATTCAACAAGCTCTGAGCTTGCAGGGTCAGTTACTGCTGTAAGAAGAATAGGTATATCTCTTGTGGCATTGGCAACAGCCTGGGCAGAAGGGGTAGCAATAGCTAAAATCAAGTCGCTACCATCATTAACAAGCTTGGTTGCAATGGTGTTAAGAGTAGATTGATCGTTCTGAGCATTCTGATAATCGATCTTAATATTCTCTCCATCTATGTATCCTGCATCCTTAAGTGCATCTACAAATCCTTGATAGCTGGCATCCAGCGCCTCATGTCTAACCAGCTGATTAATACCAATTTTAAACATTTTATCCTTTTTACCGCATCCGCTAAGTAATCCTATGGCTAGGGCAATAACCAAAAGCCCTACCAATATCCTCTTAATGTTCATTTAAAAACCTCCTCATAAATTATTTATATTTCAACACATATAACCGAGGTTTTATCCTCCTGTTGCTATATTGCGCTTTAACGCTTTGGCGCTTTGGCGCTTTGGCGCTTTGGCGCTTTGGCGCTTTTAATGGGTAAAGTATACTATGATTCTGAATGTTCGTCAATACCCAATTTTATGGTATTAAGGTTCCGCGACCTGCACCGCGTACCTCGCGACCTTACGGTCACTCGGTCTCGTTTTTTTCGCAGAAAAAAAGCCCCAACCCACAGCTCATATGTCTGCAAATCAGAACCTTTTATAGTGCGCCTCCAGGGGTTCGAACCCTGGACACCCTGATTAAGAGTCAGGTGCTCTGCCAACTGAGCTAGAGGCGCTTATTTTTTGAACGCAAATGTTATTATAAGGTATGGTATAACATTTTGCAAGTATTTTTTTAATTTATTTTATTTATTCTGTTAATCAATTTGTTATTCCTTCAATTTCCACAGAAAGATAAATGCGGAGCAGTCGTTAACATTGTTTTTCCTGCCCCGCATTATCAGCTTAATAGTATATTACTTATGTGCATCAAGCTTTTCCTTTAATGCATTCTTTGCTATAGCCCCTACTACGGTATCTACTGCTTGACCATTCTTATAAATTATCATTGTTGGAATTGACATTACGCGGTATTGTCTTGCTGTATCTGGGTTATCATCTACATTAAGCTTACCTATTTTAACGATTCCATCATATTCCCCAGCAAGTTCATCTATGACAGGGGCCATCATCTTACATGGGCCGCACCAGTCCGCATAAAAATCTACCAAAACAGGCTTGTCCGCCTCTAAAGCTTCTTTCTTAAAATTGGCATCTGTGAATTGAAAGGCCATATTTTTTCCTCCATTCTTACTGTTCGGATGTCTGTATGGATATAGACATCCGATCAAAAATGTTATTGTTTAGTATCTCATTAAGTTCTTATATTATGTGTCTTTATAATATGTTATGAATTTGAAAAAGTCAATGTATATACTTGGTGGTCTAGTGCCTTTTCTTTTTTATTGTTCCGTTTAGCATTCCTTCCACTTCATCCCATGACCTCTTTAGCTGCATAACCTTTCTATTCAATTTATAGTTACCTCCGGTGGCCTTAGCCATCTTTTTCTTTAACTTATGGTTCATTATACTCCCTAATTTCTTTTCTATCATTCTATTATAATAATATGCACATTATAACATTATGTCTATCTATGAATCAGTTCTATGTATGTATTTGTAGCACTATTGGTGTATTCTCATCATATGAATGGGTTTTCCCTCAGCTACAAACCGCTCTTCATATTCAGTCATTATATTATCTGCAAGATATTCGCTGTTATGAAGGTCGTAGGTTATGTTCTTAATGGTCCATTTTGCAGCCTCTAGCTCCTCCAGAGAGAAATCAAATAATTTACGATTATCCGTCTTAAATATAATCTCTCCATCTTTTCTTAAGCACTTTTCATATTTTCCTAGAAAATTCCTTGAGGTTAAGCGTCTTTTAAAATGACGGTCCTTTGGCCAGGGGTCGGAAAAGTTTAAATATATTCTATCTATTTCATCTTCTGCAAATATTGTGTTGAGATTCTCAGCATAAAAGCACAAAAAGCGTAAGTTCTGAAGCTCTGACTCTCCTCTCTTTTCAAGAGCTCTAATTAACACGCTGGAATATTTCTCTATACCAATATAATTAATGTTAGGATTGCGGTTTGCTAATTCCATTATAAATTGCCCCTTGCCTACGCCTATCTCCAAATGTATAGGATTATCGTTAGCAAAAAGGGATTGCCAGCTTCCCTTAAGTCTCTCAGGCTCGTTAATTACCTGCCTGTCCTTTACCACGGCTTCTTTCGAGCCGGTAATATTTCTTAGTCTCATGGCATGCTCCTGTCTATCTTCACTCTTATTCTTCTCTTTTATCATCATATCATCCGCAGTACATATGAACTTATCCTAGATTATAATTACAAATTCCGTATTCGTCAATTGTCACTTATCATAAGAAAATAATCATTATTTGCTAAAGTATTTTGTTTCAAAAATTATTAATATATAGTATACTTATAAAAGTGTTATGTATACTTTAATTTGTTCTTATGGAGGTTTTTATGAAAAGGCTACTGCTTTCTATCTTATGTACTAGCTGTTTGTTATTATCTGGTCTTACATCCACAGTCACAGCCGGCAGTTATGAGAATACTGATTCCTGGCCTCAGGGCCCAAATATAAATGCGGAAGCCGCAATAGTAATGGAGGCTTCGACAGGGCTTATTTTATATGAAAAGAATATGAATGAAACCTATTATCCTGCAAGTATAACTAAAATTTTATCCGCTTTATTGGTTATAGAGAATACTTCACCCGGAGAGGTGGTTACATTCTCAAGGGATTCTGTTTTTAATATAGAACGTGATAGTACTCATATCGGTATCGATGTGGGTGAGCAGCTAACTATTCAACAATGCCTATATGGTATCCTATTGGAATCTGCAAATGAGGTCACCTATGCCGCAGCAGAGCATGTGGCAGGGAGCATACCAGCCTTTGCAGAAATGATGAATGAAAAAGCAAAAAGCCTTGGAGCATTAAACTCAAATTTTGTTAATCCCCATGGTCTTCCTGATGAAAATCATTATACGTCAGCCTATGATATGGCCTTGATTACCAGAGAGGCCATGAAAAACGATACCTTTAGAAAAATTACAGGGACAAGAACCTATCAGATACCACCGACAAACAAACAGAAAGAAACGCGGCCTCTAAGAAATCATCATAAATTCATCTTAAAGAATGATTACTCCTATGAGGGAACAATCGGTGGAAAAACCGGCTTTACCAGTAAGGCAAAGTATACACTTGTTACCATAGCAAAGCGAGGGGATTTAGAGCTTATTAGTGTAGTGTTAAAGGTAGATACCAGTGCTCATCAGTATGAAGATACAGCAAAACTGCTGGATTTTGGATTTGATAATTTTTCGATTTATCCTATTAATGATTTGGAAAACCCTAATGCCATAGATGAATCTCCTTTTTTTACTCGTTATAATTATATGCTTGATTATTCGAACACCTCTATTATGACTGGTGAAAATGGTTATCTTGTCCTTCCTAATACAGCTTCCTTTAAGGATGCAAAAAAAGAAATCTCCTTTTATCAAGAGGCAGAGACAAAGGAGGGACGTAATGTCATAGGTACTATTTCATATACCTATGACCGTATGTATGTAGGGGGTGCAGATATCATATATGAAGATATCAACGCTCCTACTCTTGTTCACACCCAAATGGAGCTGTCGCCTACTCCACCGCCATCTGACAATGTTACGGAGCCAAAAACCTCCGATGGATATTTCCGTCCTATTATAATCGGGCTAATTGTCGGTCTTTTTGTATTAGTCGTTGGTCTTTACTTTGTATTGGTTGAGCGTCCAAGGTTAAAGCGCAGAAGTGCTTATTACAAAAAGCGCGCTAATCGCAAGAGAGATTTCTCTGATGATAATTTTCTTGATCTATAGTTTAGATACATTATTTTCCATAATTATTGAATAGTTGTTCAATTTCTTCAGCAGTAAGAGCCGCATTGGGATCATCATATAGAGGGTTGATTTCCGATTCGGCTTTTTCATCGTTTTGTTCTTCCTTTAGTTCTTCCTTTAGTTCTTCTTTCTGTTCTTCTCTTTTTTCTTCCTTTATAGCTTCTAAAAGCTCTTTTAAATGTTCCTTGCTGTAATTAACAGAGATATTAAGTGCTTTCATTTGTCCTTCCATTGTCTTGTTTTGTAGCTGAGTAATCTGCGTTAACTTGTCGGAAAGCTCTTCTATTTGTTTCTCTAGCTTTGTATCGCTCTTTTTTAGAGCAGTGTATGTAGCCTTTTGGATGTTTAATAGCTCTGTATACCTGCTATCCCATTTTTGTGCATCCTGCTTTAATAATTCTTCCCATAACAGATCCCTCTTCTTGTTAGTACTAGATATATACTCCCAGATGGAATCAAAGAATAGATATCCTGTGAGGATAACAACTATGCCTATTCCTACTATACTGAATATATGAAGTTGAGGTGCATTAAGAAGATAAGCCTCTCCTAGAATTGCTATAAGAAAACCCTCTCCAAATAGAATAATACTAATTTTTCTTTTCATGCTACACTCCCATCAATATAAGTATTAAAATGTCTATATATATATCGGCAGAATTAATAGATTTATTAATTCATAGGGATTCTTACCGTGAGTCTTGTGCCTCTTCCCAGCATGCTGTCAAGCTCTATCGATCCATTATAATAGTTAACGATATGCTTTACGATGGAAAGCCCAAGTCCTGTACCGCCCATTTTTTTACTTCTACCCTTATCGACTCTATAGAATCTTTCAAACACTCTTTGCTTTGATTCTTCAGGTATTCCTACCCCTGTATCCTCAACTATAAATATAGCATCCTTACCCTCTATGGTAGCGGTTATTTTAACCTTGCCCTTCGGCTTGTTGTATTTGATGGCATTTGTTATCAAGTTATTAAATAACTCTCTCATTTGTCCATAATTAACCATAAGAACTATGGGCTTGCAGCTCATTTCAATCGTTACTTCATTCTCCACAGCTAGAGGCTTTAATGATTCGATTAATTCATTAATTAGAGGGCAAATTCTTACTTCAGTAATTGTAATCTCTGCTTCCTTTGTTTCTAGTCGTGAAATCATGAGAATATCATTTATTAGGCTGGCCATATTTTGAGCTTCTTTTTTTATTCTAGCCATAAACTCCATTTTCATATTTTCGTCCGTTGCCATACCGTTTTCCAAGAGCTCAATGTATCCTTTTATTGATGTAATTGGAGTTTTTAACTCATGGGAGGCATTTGTAAAGAATTCCTGTCTAATCATTTTCTCAAATTCTATTTTCTTCATGGATTCTCTAACTGCATCTGCCATTCGCTTGGTGGTGTCGGCAATCAGGTTTAGCTCATCATATTCATAAGGTTTAAATGAAAGCTCTGGATTCTTTTCCTGCAGCTTTAAGAGTTCCTCAGAGATTTCATAAAGAGGCTTTGTAATCGAGCGAGAAAATCTGTTTGCTAGTATCATCGAGATTATGAGGGTTACCCCTAGGCTTAATAAAATTGCCGGTAGAAGTACAAGCACATAATCCACCAAACCTGAAAAAGGCATGGCTATTCGCAGAATATAATCACCGTGCCTTGACATGTAGGACACATACAGCATAGACATCTTAAGGGTATCAGATTTTCTTCTTGCCCAACCATTACCCTCGCCTAATGCCTCCTGTATCTCCTCTCTATCTATATGATTATCCATATCCATATGATCAGATACGCCGCTGTCAGCCATTATACCCCCATTAATGTCCATAATGGTTAGTCTGGCCTTATTACCTTCATAGACAATGGTCAGATTATCTATTTGAGGTTTTAAATCAACTTCATAATCAAATGTTTGATCCATAATATGAAGTATATTAAGCATGTTCTGTCTAGTGTTTTTCAATAAAACATTACTAATTATCACACTAAAAATACTGCCGCTTAATAAAAGTGCCAGTATAAGTATGATTATAAAATTTTTAAAAATGACCTTCTTCATATCTCTCCCGTCATTTTACAAAACGATATCCCACGCTTCGTATAGTCCTTATGCTTTCTGCACCTATAGGACCAAGCTTTCCGCGAAGAGTTCGGATATGTATATCCAGTGTTCTTGATTCACCGTCATACTCATATCCCCATATTTGATTTAGCATCTCGTCCCTTGATACAACTCTTGCGCTATTATCAAACAAATACAATAAAAGCTCATACTCCTTAAATGTTAGGTCTATCAACTCATCATCTACAAATACTTCTCTGGTCATTGGATTTATCCTAATTGAGCCCGACATCATTTCCTGACCATCCTCTTTGTCTAGTCTTCGAAGCAATGACCTAATTCTAGCAGCCAGCTCTAATACTCCAAAGGGCTTCGTAATATAATCATCTGCCCCTACATCTAGCCCTGCTACCTTATCAAGCTCCTTATCCTTAGCCGTCAGACATATAATCGGAATATCCTTAAGTGTTTCATTCTTTCTTATCTGCTTAATAGCAGTTAATCCGTCCATACCCGGTAGCATAATATCAAATATAGCCAGGTCAGGCTTTTCACCCTTCATATCCTCTAAGGCCGGCTCGGCCGATTCGTAAGCTTTAATCTTATAGCCAAAGCCCTCTAAAGCAATTCTTATTAGCTCTCTTATACTTTCATCATCTTCAATTACATAAATATATCCCATAATAATCTCCCTATCCATGCATCCTATATTCTAAGCGCATTGGAGCATCCTTGGCATCTCTTTCATTGGTTATAATAATCTAATATTATTCACTGTTCCAGTCTCATGAAATTCGGTCCACTCGCAGATATTAACAACATGATCGCCTATACGTTCAAAATATTTTGCAATCATTAAGATGTCCACACATTGATCCACCTGCTCCGAGGATGTCTTTAGTATATTGGCAACCTCTAGCTTGACCTTATCAAATAGTTCATCTACTATGTCGTCTCGCTTCATAATTTCTCTAGCCATTTCCACATTCAATGTTGTAAAGGCGGTAACAGCATCACGAACCATATCCTTTGTAGCATTTCCCATCTCGGGGATATGCTTTATAAGGTCATATATGTGCTCTCTCTTCTCTCGAAGAATAAGTTCTGCTATATCGGCAGCATGGTCACCTATGCGCTCCATATCCGTAACAACCTTAAGAGCTGTTGTAACAATTCTTAAATCTCTGGCAACTGGCTGTTGCTTAATAATCAAAGATAAGCATCTGGCTTCTATAGCCTTTTCAATGTCATTTACTATTCTATCTCCCTGTATAATATCTCTCGCTAATGCCTCATCCTGATTTTCAAAGGCAATCATAATCTTCTCTATAGCAGCTTCTATTAAACGAGCCATTTCATGTAAATCCTCTTTTAATAACCTTAACTCAGCATCAAAGCTTAATCTTGCAGCCATATTATACCTCCTTTTTCATTATAATTTCTATACTTATTAATGTCAAATAGATGCATCAACCGAATCTACCTGTTATATAATCTTCTGTCCTTTTATCCACAGGTCTTGTAAATAATGTATCCGTTGTAGCAAACTCTATAACCTCTCCAACAAGGAAAAATGCTGTATAATCTGAAATCCTCGCTGCCTGCTGCATATTATGAGTAACTATGGCTACAGTATAGTTTTTCTTCAGTTCCGTCATCAATTCCTCTATCTTAAGAGTGGAAATAGGGTCTAGGGCAGAAGTAGGTTCATCCATTAGTAATACCTCTGGCTCTACAGCCAAGGCTCTTGCGATACATAGTCTTTGCTGCTGTCCTCCCGATAATCCTAATGCTGGTTTCTTTAATCTATCCTTTACTTCGTCAAAGAGAGCCGATCCTATTAAGCTTTTTTCTACTATTTCATCTAATTTTGATTTGCTCTTTATCCCATGAATCCTTGGCCCATAAGCTACATTATCGTATATTGACATAGGAAAAGGGTTTGGCTGTTGAAAAACCATTCCTATTTTCTTACGAAGTAGCGTGGTATCTACACGGGGGTCATATATATTCTCTCCATCCAAAATAACTTCTCCGGTTACCACTACATTGGATATCAAATCATTCATCCTATTTATTGTTCTAAGAAATGTGGATTTTCCACATCCTGAAGGCCCTATAAATGCAGTGATTGCATTTTCCTTGATGTTCATGGTAACAGACTTTAATGCATGGTTTGTACCATAATGTAAATTAAGATCCTTAGTACTTATCTTATCCTTCAAATATTTTTCCTCCATTTTAGCTTTTTCTATCCACATTGAGCTTCCTTGACAAGTATTTTGTCAACAAATTAATGGATAATACAATTATCAGTAGCACAAAGGCTACTCCAAAGGCTGTATCATACTTTGCTTTCTCCATACTTAAATACAATTCTATGGTAAGCGTACCTCCCGGCTGTAATATTTTTTTGAATAATCCTTCACCATATTCACCAAACTTAGGTAGCAGATATCCGCTTCCTGATGTGAATAACAGTGCCGCCGATTCCCCCACAATACGTCCGATAGACAATATTATTCCTGTAATAATTCCAGGCATGGCTGATGGAAGCAAAATAGTACGTATCATATACCATTTAGTTGCACCAATTCCCAATGCCCCACTCCTGTAGCTATCAGGAACTGTCTTAAGCGCTTCCTGCGTGTTTCTTGTAATAAGTGGTAAAACAATTAATGTTAGGGTTAATGACCCTGTAAGTATCGAATATCCCAGCCCTAATGTAACTCCGAAAAACACATATCCAAATAAACCAAATACAATGGATGGTATTCCAGCCAATGTTTCTGTTGTAAATTCTATTAATTTTACCAGTTTTCCTGGCTTAGCATATTCGTTCAAGTATATGGCTGACCCTACTCCAAAGGGTATTGCTATTATAAGTGTAATAAGAATTATATATAATGTATTGACAATATTACCTGCGATACCAACCGTTTGCTTAATTGCACTCGGTACTGTCGTCAGAAAATCCCAGCTTATAGATGATATTCCTCTATATCCAACATATCCTACAATTCCCACTAAGAGAATTATTGATAAAGAAGCGCAGAGGTATATCAAAGTATGAACCAATTTATCCATTGGTCTTGCTTTTTTGTGATAAAGGCTGATATTATTTTGCATCATCATTTCCTCCCTTCATCACCTTGTTCAATATTAGGTTTATCACAACTATAAATATAAATAGTATTAATCCTATGGTAAACAATACTCTTTTATGGGTATCTGTTGCATATGACATTTCAGATACAACCGCCGTTGTAAGAAAACGAACAGAGTTAAATGGTAATGGGATGTTCGCTCCGTTTCCGGCAACAAGACTAATAGCCATTGCCTCGCCTATTGCGCGGCCTACTCCCAGAACAATTGCTGTTACAATTCCCGATTTTGCCGCGGGTAGTATCACCTTAAAAATCGTTTGAATATGAGTCGCTCCCAATGCCAAAGACGTATGCTTATAATCCTTTTGTACGGCTCTAATGGCTGATTCACTTATATTAATAACCGTCGGTAGTATCATTATAGCTAAAACAATAACCGCCGATAGCAAATTAGATCCGCCTGTGAATTGATGATCCGGCGAATCCTTAAATACAGCTAGCTCTAATTTATACATTAATGGATTTAATATCAATACACCCAATAATCCATAGATTGCCGAAGGTATACCAGCAAGTAGCTCTACTGCGGGCTTTACAATTGCTGCTAGTGGCTTTGGTGCTGTTTCAGCCAAAAAAACTGCTGTCATTACACCGATGGGAACACCAATTAAAATCGCCATAA
>JAQVQL010000140.1 GCA_028701595.1 Herbinix sp. | reverse complement strand
TTAAAAGTGAAACAAAGCAAAATTTACTCAATGGTAAAGCGAAATTTAAATCTTTTTTATTGCAGTATGCAATCTATCTAGTACTTTTATGTGTAATAATTACAATTGTAGCCATTGATTCATCTTTTTTGAGTATACGTAACATGACATTTATCCTACAACAAGCTTCTATTAGGCTAATTATAGCTTTAGGGGTTGCAGGTATACTCATTCTGGGCGGGACAGACTTATCGGCGGGCCGTATGGTTGGGATGGCAGGTATTATTTGTGCCTCGATACTTCAATCGCCGGATTATGCACTTAGAATATATCCTAATATGCCCCAGATTTCTGTCATTTTCCCATTGATTATAGCCATAGTTGCTTGTGTGATTTTTGCAATAGGACATTCATTTTTGGTCTCAACATTAAAAATTGCGCCTTTTATTGCCTCTTTAGGGATGCAGATGATAGTTTACGGATGCATGTCAGTGTATTTTGAAAGTGCGAATCACTCTTCTCCCATTGGTGGCTTGGACAAAAGGTATACAACCATTGCGCAGGGATCGTTTTACATTGGTAGTATCCGTATACCTTACATAGTGTGCTTTGCAGTAATTATTGCGGTCGTGTTTTGGATATTATGGAATAAAACACCGTTAGGAAGAAACATGTATGCTGTAGGCGGTAATAGAGAAGCAGCTATTGTTTCTGGTGTAAATGTTAAAAAGGTTATGATGCTTATATATATGATTGCAGGTATAACATTTGCTTTCTCTGGATTTCTTGATGCGGCCAGAACCGGTAGCGCAACGAATAGCTTGGGTGAAGGGTATGAGCTAGATGCGATCGCAGCGTGTGTCGTTGGTGGCGTTTCTATGCGAGGCGGAATAGGCAGTATTAGTGGTGTTGTTATAGGGGTATTAATATTCCAAGTAATAAACTATGGGCTTGTTTACATGGGGGTAAATTCTTATATACAATTTATTATTAAAGGAGTTATCATATTGTTTGCAATTGCTGTAGATACGCAAAAATATATTAAAAAACGTTGATAAAGTATACATAATAGAAAAACATGATTCATGAATCACTAGTTGTGGCAATTGTATTTATTTAATCAAATGTATTATAATCAGTAAAAAGTAGAAAATTATAAGTTTAACTACACTTAATATTTTTTGTGAGGTAAAAGCAGTGGAATCGAATAAAAAAAACGTTACTGATCAAACTTACGATAAAATAATGCAGATGATTCTTAACGGCTCTATACGTCCTGGGGAGCGTATTCCTTCGGAGAATGAACTTAAAGATATTTATGGAGTTAGTAGGAATACTATACGTGCTGCGTTAAATAGGTTAAATGTTCTTGGTATTCTTGATACACGACGTGGTGAAGGTACGTTTTTGAAAAGTTTAGGGACAGAAGCTTACTTGAATAATTTTGTACCATCGATATTGATAAATTCCACTGATTTATTAGGCCTTATGGAGTTTAGAAGAGGTATTGAAACAGCTTCGGCGAGACTTGCTGCTGTAAATGCCACAAAGGAAGACATAGAAGATTTAGAACTTTACTTTAAATCATTACAACATAAAGATATAAGCAACCATGAATTTGCCACAAATACCAGTAATTTTCACCTTAAAATAGCAATAGCATCTAAAAATGATTTGTTTGTACGCCTCCTTGAACTTATAAAGTGGATAATGACTTCCAAAATGGAAAATTTCTTATATTTCAAACCGAATGTTGAAGATTCTAGTTTTTACCATTCTATGGTGTTTAGATGTATAAAACAGCACAAATCCGATGAGGCGGCTTATATGATGGATAGACATATGATGCTACTTTTAGAAAGAGTAGAAGATTATATTGAATATATCAATAATAATCCACATGATAACCCAAATTCATGGGTTGATTTAAAGAATGTTACTAATATTTACAATGGGAAAGAGGGAAGTTATAATGACAAAAATACCGGATAAAATGAAAGCAATGACACTTACTGCATATAATAAACTTGAGCTTGCTACGGTGCCGGTTCCTAAACCGGGCCGAGGAGAGGTTCTTTGTAGAATTAGAGCTGTTGCGTTATGTGGTTCCGATCCTAAGATGATTGAAGGGGGCTATAAATTTGCAAATTGGCCACCATATTTTCCGTTTATTATGGGTCATGAATGGGCCGGCGAGGTTGTTGCATTAGGTGAGGGCGTAGAAGAGTTTAAAATTGGTGATAGAGTTGCAGGCGAAGCACATGCGGGATGCGGTGTTTGTGATAACTGTAAACGAGGAAACTATACTGTTTGTTTAAACTATGGCAGGGATGGTAAGGATGGAAGACTAGACTTAGGGCATAGACATTATGGATTCTATTGGCAGGGTGCAAATGCTGAATTCAATGTATATAAGACAAATTCCTTGCATTTAATTCCTGACAACGTCAGCTATGATGCTGCATCATTATGTGATTGTGCAGGAGTTGCTTTCCATGGAGTAGAACTTGCAGGGGTGACACCTGGCGGAACAAGTGTGGTATTTGGTCCGGGTGCGATTGGACTATGTGCGATGCAGGAATGCAAAGCGCTGGGGTCCGGTCAAGTTATTATGATTGGACGCGGGAAAAAGCTGGAAATGGCTAAAGAGCTTGGTGCAGATGTATGTATAGATTTTGAAAAAGAAGATCCTGTTAAAAGAGTTTTAGAGCTAACAAATGGGGTTGGCGCAGATGAAGTTATGGAATGCTCTGGTGCACCAACATCACCTATGCAAGCGTGCAAGTTGGTAAGAAAAAAAGGTGCGATAGCAATAATTGCGACGTATAAAGACGATGCTGTTTTATTTCCTGCAAATACCGTTAACTTTAATGAAATTAAAATAATTGGCTCTAAGGCAATTCCGAATGTATCGAAGAAAGTTCTGAATATGTTCTCAACTGGAGCAGTTAAGGTCGAAGAACTAATTACGCACAGATTCTCGTTGGAAGAGTATCCCAGGGCAGTTGAAGTATTTGAAAAGAAACTTGAAGACTCTATAAAAGTTGTTATTAATCCATAAAAAAAATACTGTAAAGCCGAATTTAAAAAATCCAGTTTTAATTGTAAGAGTAACCGGCATGATTTACTCAAAATAATTACTTAAGGTAACGGTTACTTTTATGATTATAATGGGTTCTATTAAGTGCTGCGAAATAAGGGGGATTGAATAATGAAAAAAAGAATGAAAGCGGCGGTTTTAAAAGAATTTAATAAACCATTAGTAATAGAAGAAAAGGAAATACCAAAACCACAGAAAGGTGAAGTATTAATAAGAATACGTGCAAGCGGTCTTTGTGTTTCTGATATCCACATTCAAGATGGAATTATCAATACAGTAAAGCTACCGTATACTCCTGGGCATGAAATGGCAGGAGTTGTAGAAGAATTAGGTGAGAACGTTACAGGCCTAGAAGTAGGTGATCATGTAACTGCATCGATAGATCTTATTTGTAATCGTTGTAGGTTTTGTCTTTCAGGTATGACTAATCTGTGCAAGTCATTAATAAGAATAGGATTTGAAAAGGATGGTTCACATGCAGAATACTGTGTGGTTCCAGTAGAAAATGTTTTTAAAGTAAATAAAGATATTCCTTTTGAGCAGGTTGCAATACTGACAGATGCAGTAGGATGTATGTACAATGCAATTAGGAACAAAGCGAATGTAAAGCCCGGAGACCATGTTCTTATTTTGGGAACAGGCGGTCTTGGTATGAATGCGATACAGATTGCGAAGGTTTTTGGTGCCCAAGTATATGCGACCAGTCGCCAGGAAGATAAAATACGATTATCCATAGAAATGGGTGCTGATGCGGCTATAAATACACGGAACCAAGATTTATACGATGAAATAGTTAAAATAACTAATGGGGAAATGTGTGATGTTGTAATAGATAATATCGGTATAAAAACCTCAATTAATGATGCAATAAATCTAATCCGACCGGGAGGTAAAGTTATTATATCGGGCTACAATGACCCTTATTTTGAAGCTAATTATCAAAATATGATGAAGTATGAAAAAGAAATAATTGGAATGCGCGGACTTAGAAGGATCGACATAATTGAAGTAATAAAATTAGTAGAACAGAAAAAGATAGTACCATATGTTTATAAAACGGTAGGATTTGAGAATATAAATGATGCTCTTAATGAAATGCGAGAGGGTAAGGCAAAGGGTAGGGTTGTTATTAAATTCTAATAATTTTAGCGAGGATAAAGTACATGAGAGAGTATGTGTTAAAAGATAATAATAGGGTGATAATTATATGAAGCAATATTTTTGTGTAGGTACATATACAGAACCAATTTTATTTGGAACAGGCGAGATTTTTACAGGAAAGGGCGAGGGTATTTATCTCTGCTCCTTTGAAAATGGGAAGATACAAGTAATTAATAGTATTTCGCAGCCAAATCCATCGTTTTTTTGTATAGATGAGAATAACAAAAAGATTTATACGGTTAACGAAATGAAAGAATATTTAGGCGAATTTGGTGGCGGGGTTACTGAAATTACTTATAATTTAAAAGGTGAGTTACGAGAAGGTAAAACCTATAACACCGGTGGTACTGATCCTTGTCATATTGCTTTATCACCTAATGGCCGGTTTTTATCAATTTCAAATTTTGCAAATGGGTCTGTAAGCGTGTTTCCTATAGGGGAGGATGGCTCTATATTGCCCAATAAAAAGGTGTTCAACCATGAAGGCGGTAGTATCCATCCTATTCGGCAAAAGGGTCCTCATGCGCATAGTACTGTGTTTTCTCCTGCAGACAACAAAATGTTTGTACCGGATTTAGGTATAGATAAACTGGTATGCTATTCATATAAAGGTACGGAGGTACACTTAGATCCGGAAAGTACTTTAGATACATATAAGGGTAGCGGTCCCAGGTTTGGAGAATTTTCTCCGGATGGTAAGCATTTTTATCTTATTAATGAAATTGGCTCTTCGGTTACACATTTTTTATATGATAATAGTGAGATGACAATAAAGGGTACCGTATCCACTCTGCCTAGTGACTACACAGATGAAAATATATGCTCAGATTTGCACATCTCCCCGAACGGCAATTACTTATATGCCTCCAACCGTGGTCATGACAGTATATGTGTTTATTCAATCAGAGATGATGGTAGCTTGAGTTTTATTGAAAGACAATCCTGTATGGGAAAAACCCCTAGAAATTTCACAATTACACCAGACGGCGAATACATGCTTATTGGGAATCAAGATACGGATACAATTGCAGTATTTAAAATTAATGCTGATGGTACAGTTAGCTTTATAGACCTTGCAGATTTTCCAACACCTGTATGTATCCGGTTCTTTAAAGAAACTTTGTTCAATTGATGTTGAGGTAATGAGGTTGCTATATGGGAAGCAACCTCATTAAAAACGGCTTTTTAAGTAAAGAAAATTTATAAGATAAAAAGGTGAA
This sequence comes from Herbinix sp., assembly GCA_028701595.1. Classification (GTDB taxonomy): domain Bacteria; phylum Bacillota; class Clostridia; order Lachnospirales; family Lachnospiraceae; genus Mobilitalea. The sequence goes on along the minus strand of JAQVQL010000140.1, from coordinate 831 downwards.
TACTAACGTGAAAAAAAATCGAAATCGGGTTCTAAGACAAGCCTAAAAAATGTTGGGATAATTAAAAGACAGGTTGTTAAAGAAAAGACATTAAATGATGCAAGTAAAAACAGGAAAGAAATTGGATTGTTTACAAGTATACGGACTAAGTTGATTTTGGGATTTATGATAACAATTATACCCATTGTGTTATTGGGTGTTATATCCTATAACAATGCATAACTACACGTGTAGTAGAGAGTGCCGAAGCATCGGAGAATATCCTGAAATCCCACAACATTGCTCTTGAAAACACATTGGAAGTATTTAAGAAAATCTCTGACTCTATGGTTGAACTGGCAAATAAGGTTAGTGAAATAACTGAGGGTGTAGAAGATATGGATAGCTATAAAGATAGTACTGTATCGGCTATACATAACATTTCAGCAGTATCACAAGAAATTGCGGCGGCCACGGAAGAAGTCTCCGCAGCCACAGAGGAACAGCTCAGTGCGATTGAAGAGCTTTCCCTGTATGCAAAACAGCTTGATAACACAGCTAATAGTTTAAATGGATCAATTAAAGCTTTTAAGATAGACTAATGTAAGATTCTTTAGATTTTTGCAGAAAATAAGTCTTATCCGAAAACGTGGGTAAGGCTTATTTTCATCGGTAAAATACATTATATAGAGTTTCAAGCTTCAACTGTACTCCGTATTTAATAGAAACCTGAATAAGATTGTAACCAAGCATACTTTGCATTAAGAACAGATGTTTGGTAAAATATAATAGCAATTTATTGTTCTGGGTAATATAATTTGTATTGATGATACAGTATGTGATAAATTCTTC
>JAQVQL010000139.1 GCA_028701595.1 Herbinix sp. | reverse complement strand
GGTGGAGACAGAATTTCGTGAGGGCATGATTGGCCGTATTGAGAATGGATATATCCTTCCGGGGCAGATGGATGCAATCTATGCTTATAAGGATATTCTTAATACCCTTTCGAAGAAAAACACCCTGCTTATCTCTACTATGGAGCCTAGGAACAGCTATATAACTCCAAAGAAGAAATATGATTTTACAGTTCAGACTACGGCTTCCTACCATAAGAACTTTGATGTTCTGGTAAAGGACTTAGAGCGATGGAAGAAGAACAAATACCGCGTTATCCTTCTGTCAGGATCGAGGACAAGGGCAAAGCGCTTAGTTGATGACCTTTATGATTTTCATATAAATGCTTTCTATAGTGAGGATATGGACAGAACTCTTATGGATGGCGAAATCATGGTAGCCTATGGCAAACTAAGGAGGGGCTTTGAATATCCACTTATAAAGCTGGTTGTTATCTCGGAAAGCGATATTTTCGGAGCCGAGAGAAAGAAGAAAAAGAAGAAGTCCAGCCATGAGGGTAAAAGGATTCAAAGCTTTACGGAGCTTACACCCGGTGATTATATAGTTCATGAGAATCATGGACTTGGCGTATACAAGGGCATTGAAAAAATTGAAGTAGACAAGATTACTAAGGATTATATTAAGATAGAGTATGGTGACGGAGGCGTGTTGTATGTGCTAGCAACAGGCTTTGATATGATTCAGAAATATTCTGGTGCCGAGGGTAGAAAGCCCAAGCTTAATAAGCTCAATTCCGTTGAATGGAAGAATACCAAGGCAAGGGTAAAGGGCGCCGTTAAGGAAATGGCCAGAGAGCTGGTGGAGCTCTACGCAAGAAGACAGGAAAAGCAGGGCTTTATGTTTGGCCCAGATACTGTCTGGCAGAGGGAATTCGAGGAAGCATTTCCATATGAGGAGACAGATGATCAGCTTCGTGCCATTGAAGAAACAAAGAAGGATATGGAAAGTAATAATATTATGGACCGTCTGGTATGCGGAGATGTAGGCTATGGCAAGACAGAGATTGCGATTCGTGCGGCCTTTAAGGCTGTATCCGATGGTAAGCAGGTGGTCTTTCTGGTGCCTACCACTATCCTTGCACAGCAGCATTACAACACTCTAGTGCAAAGAATGATGGATTATCCGGTCAGCGTGGATATGCTGTCACGATTTAGAACGGCTGCGGAGCAGCGAAAGACACTCGAGAGGCTTAAGAAGGGCAGTCTTGATATAGTTGTGGGAACTCACAGGGTTCTTTCCTCTGATATAGTATTTAAGAATCTGGGGCTTCTTATCGTGGATGAGGAGCAGCGCTTTGGAGTTACCCATAAGGAGAAGATTAAGCAACTTAAGAAGGATATTGATGTGCTGACACTCACTGCGACTCCGATTCCAAGAACTCTTCATATGAGCCTGGTGGGAATAAGAGATATGAGCATCCTAGACGAGCCGCCGGTGGATCGCCTTCCTATTCAGACCTATGTACTCGAGCATAATGAAGAAATCATTAGAGAGGCAATAAGTCGTGAGCTTGCCAGGGGTGGACAGGTTTACTATGTCTTTAACAGGGTAGGTGGCATTGACGAGATTGCGAATATGGTTACAAAGCTTGTTCCAGAGGCAAATGTTGCAGTAGCCCATGGACAGATGTATGAGCGAACCTTAGAAAAGATTATGTTTGATTTTATTTCGGGAGAAATTGATGTCCTGGTATCTACCACAATTATTGAGACAGGGCTTGATATCTCTAATGTAAATACTATGATTATTGATGATGCCGATAGACTCGGCCTTTCACAGCTTTATCAGCTACGAGGACGTGTGGGAAGGTCCAACCGTACCGCATATGCTTTCTTGATGTATAGAAGAGATAAGATGCTTAAGGAGATAGCCGAGAAGAGGCTACATGCCATAAAGGAATTTACAGAGCTTGGCTCGGGCTTTAAGATTGCCATGAGGGATCTGGAGATTCGCGGTGCCGGTAACCTTTTGGGTGCCGAACAAAGTGGTCATATGGAGGCAGTAGGCTATGATTTGTATAGTAAGATGCTTAATGAAGCCGTAAAATCTCTTAAGGGTGATGGAGCTGACGAGGAGACATTTGAAACTACAGTAGAAATGGATATGGATGCCTTTATACCTGCTACTTATATTAAGAACGAGGTTCAGAAGCTAGATATCTATAAGAGAATTGCAGGTATTGAGAGTGAAGAAGAGCTTATGGATATGCAGGAGGAGCTACTAGACCGCTATGGAGATTTACCCCATTCGGTTAATAATCTTCTTAATATTTCACTTATCAAATCGCTCTGTAATAGTGTATATATTCAAAGCCTAATTCATAAGGATTATGACGTCAAGCTTGTCATGCATCCTAGGGCAAAGATTGATGTAGGAAAAATACCAGAGCTTATAAAGCTTTATTCTAACAGCTTGAAATTCTATGCTCAAGCTAACCCTAATTTTACTTATCAGCTGCCTAAGCCCGCTAAGGGAAAGGTCGATACTATAGCCATCCTTGAGAGCCTAAAAAAGCTGCTTATGGATTTCAAATCATTACTATAAGAGTGTATTTGTAACTTGACAATGACAAAGTGCTTAACTACAATATTCACGAGAGGCAGATTAGGCCAAGAGAAACATTATGATTTATGTGACATGCCCTTTATGTCACAATAAAGGATACTGTTTCTCTTGGATAAGTGCAACGTGAGCGAAAAAACCTTAGGTTTTTGAGCTCCTAATCTGCAAATTATAATCTAGATAATAATGATTAGGCTTTATGCGAAAGGGACTCATATGAACATATACCGTATTTATAGTAAAGTTAAGAGAGAGCTATTAAAGTCAAGTAGAATAATATTATTAATTGTGCTTATTCTCCCGTTCTTCGGCGGATGCCGGATTAATGAAGATGATTATGAATTGACCCATTATACAGGTAAGTCCGTAAATTCATTTGAAAAAGCTACCAAAACTGAGCTAACCGAGGAAAGTAACGGTGTATATAAAATAAAAGGCGAGCTACAGCTTATCGCACCAAAGGGAGCTATTGAGTCCTATACTATTTTAGAGGGCTCCGAGCATTATAAGCTTTTTGGTGTAGGAATAGGGATGAATAAGGCTGAAGCTGAGCAAAAGATTATGAAGGCCTATGAAGAAGAGACTAATAAGGCCATAGAAGCAGAGAAGAACTCGGTTACCCACACATATAGGGATAAGGATAGCGAGCTGTATCTATCCTATGATATTGATACGGGGCTAGTTACTGAGGTTTCCTATTATCATCTGAATATAGAGAGTCTGATGGAGGATGAAGAGTTAACAAATGCCGGCGAGCTGATTGCTCTGGTTGGAGATATGAGGGTATATTATAACGAGGCTATGGTGTATCTTAAATCCGTGCAGGAAAATTATGAGATTGACTATGGTAAGGGCATATGGGATGTGGATATCCTCGGTGATGGGAGCAGCTTCGGTGAATATATTAAGGATGAGGTCCTAAAGCAGATCATACAGCTAAAGGTTATTCGAGCTAAAGCTAATCAGGAGGGAATCTTATTAACTGAAGAAGAAAAGGCAGATGCTGCAGCTTACGCCAAAGAGCATTATGCGGGTCTTTCTGATGCTGATAGAGATCGCTATTTGGTTACCCTAGAGCTCTTAGAAAAGGTGTATTCGGATAACATATTGGCTGAGAAGGTATTTGAGACCTTAACCATAGATGTGGATACAAATGTACCTGATATTAATGCACAGCAAATTACAGTTCAACATATACTTATATACAGTACAGAGTTAAATGATGAGGGAAATAGAGTGTCTCTATCATTGGGACAGAGAAATAGTGCTTTTGATAAGGTAAACGAATTGCTTGAGAAGGCAAGAACCGGAGAAGATTTTTATACTCTGGCGGAGACAAACTCTGAGGATGATGAGATAGAATACACCTTCGGAAGAGGGGAAGGCCCCGATAAATATAGCGATACATTCGAACAAGCCGCCTTTAATCTAAAGACCGGTGAAACCAGTAGTCTGATAACCACAGAATATGGATGGCATATCATATACTGTGTAACAGATTTTAATGAAGACGCAACCATTCGTGTTAAGGAGAATATTATAGAGGAAAGACGTACCAAGCTGTTCGCTGACTATTATTCTTCCTGGTCCTCGGAATACGATGTAGTAATAAATAGCGATGCCTGGGATAAAATCTCATTGGCAGAGTAACAAGGGAAGACAAGGGGACGTTTCTCCTTGTCTTATTCTTCTCGCTTTTATACGTAGTATAAATTTTCAGATGGATAAAAAGGGTCAGAGGTTACATCTATTCCAAGCTTTCTTAGTATCTGCTCATCATTTTTATTGAGCATTGAGGTACAGTGAGCTTGGACTCCTTTTAATAAGGATAGCTTATCGTATGCTAACTGGGCTGTGGGATTTGTAACGGCACATATACTAAGGGCTATTAATATTTCATTTGCATTCAAATGGGTTATCTTACTTTTTAGATCCTTTTCCTTTAAATCACGAATTGTACTTAGAATTAAAGGAGACAGGAGAAAGATTTCATCGGCGATTCCGCCAAGGTATTTAATAGCATTTAATAGGGCAGCAGAGCTACAGTCCATGGTTGATGAGCTTCTGCCGGTTATTATTTTTCCGTCGGGCATTTCAAAAGCAATCACAGATACAGTATCATTCTCGTGGCATTTCTCCTTAAGCTTGCAAGCATAATCTCTAGCTGGTATTACACAAGGCCTATCCTCTTGCTTTAGGGAAAGCTCCTCCATAATAACCTTCATGCGGTTTAGGGATTCTTCATCGTAAAGTCCCTTCTTAAAATCACAGGCAGTAGCAAAATATCTACGGATTATTTCCTGCTTCGATGCTTCTGATACTATATCATCGTCTAGAATTCCAAAACCAACTCTATTTACACCCATATCTGTAGGGGAATAGTATACTGATTCCTTACCTGTAATTTTCTCTATAATTCTTCTAACTACAGGGAACATCTCCATATCTCTATTATAATTTACGGAAACCTCATGATATTTTTCGAAATGAAAGTTATCAATCATATTGACGTCCTTTAAGTCTATAGTGGCGGCTTCGTAGGCGAGATTAACAGGATGCTTTAGAGATAGATTCCATACCGGAAATGTTTCAAATTTTGAATAACCAGCTTCACGCCCATGCTGATATTCATGGTATAGCTGACTTAGACATGTGGCAAGCTTGCCACTATTGGCACCTGGAGCAGTTACTACTACAATAGGCATAGAGGTGGTGATATAAGGATTACTACCGTAGCCAGCCTCGCTTACTATTGTATCCACATCGGCAGGATAACCAGGAATTGAAGTGTGCTTATATACCTTAATATTACGTCTTTCAAGCTTGTTAACAAATACATCAGTTGCGGGCTGCTTGGTATACCGGGTAATTACCACGCTGTTTACCTTAAGGTTAAAGCTGCGAAAATCGTCTAGCAGCCTAAGGACCTCCATGTCATAGGTAATCCCAAAGTCGCCGCGTATTTTATTTTTTTCTATGTCACCAGCGTATACGCATATTATTATCTCCGCCTGATCCTTAAGCTTTTGAAGTAGCTTAATTTTGGCGTCCTCGTCAAAACCGGGTAGGACTCGTTTTGCATGCTTGTCACCTATCAATTTCCCACCAAATTCCAGATAAAGCTTGTCATAATTATTTACTCGTTCCAAGATATATTTTGATTGCTCCTCAATATACTTCTGTGGATCAAACCCGGCCTTCATAAAGTAACCTCCTATTATATTCTATGAAAATTATCGGTTAATTTAGAATTTTACATAAGTCTTTTTCTGATTAATAAGTCAATTGTCCTATGTCGAAAATTCTGCCCGATAGAATCTAAAAAACACTATACTCTATCATAATGTAAATTATATAAAAGTCAAATGGTAATTAGCCAAAATGTATATATAAAAGGGTACCAGGTACATTTTGATATTGGTACCTGGTACGCTTTTGACAGTATATTATTTTGCAAATATCATATTTACGATTTGAGTCGTTATAGGCTTTGAACGAATCCATTGATTCGTTGATGTTTTATCATAATAGAATATAGCTCCCTTACTAGGATCAGCACCATATAATGCGGCCCAAGCGGCATGAAGGGTATCATCTGTAGCGGGCTTATTGATAAAACCGTTTTGTACTGGGCTGAACTGATAATGACCTGCGCTTACATGGTTGATAACCGCACTGATGCTATTTGGCCAATCTGGTTTTTGAACACGGTTTACCACCACAGCACCTACGGCTACCATAGCATCATAGGAGATCGGAAGAGCACACG
>JAQVQL010000138.1 GCA_028701595.1 Herbinix sp. | reverse complement strand
GCTGTTGCTACGACCAAAGCATATAGTGCCCAGCTAATAATTACATATGCCTTAGGGATACAGTTTGCATGGGCTAGAAATGAAATCGATGAAAAATATTATAATAAACTGGTTACTGAGCTATTATCACTTCCAGATAAGATAAGTAGACTGCTAGATGAAAAGGAACGAATTCAGTGGTTTGCTACCAAATTCTCCAATGCAAAGGACATCTTCTTTATTGGCCGTGGTATAGATTATGCCATTTCCTTAGAGGGAAGTCTTAAAATGAAGGAAATTAGCTACATCCATTCTGAAGCCTATGCAGCGGGAGAGCTTAAGCATGGCACTATAAGCCTTATCGAAGACGGAACTCTTGTTATAGGAGTACTTACGCAAGAAGAGCTCTATGAGAAAACTATCAGTAACATGATTGAGGTTAAAAGTCGTGGTGCATATCTCATGGGCCTAACCAATGCTGGCAACTATAATATAGAGGACACAGCCGACTTTGTATCATATATTCCAAAGACAGATAAGCATTTTACAACTAGCCTTGCAGTAATACCATTACAGCTAATGGGTTATTATATTAGCGTGGCAAGAGGCTTAGATGTTGATAAGCCTAGAAATCTAGCAAAATCTGTAACAGTAGAATAAGACACAGGGGCGTTTCTAATGTCTTATTAAGTCGTTAAATGTCGGTACCAGGTACCGACAATAAGGAGGACACAAATGAGGAACATAATTAATCCTGTTTTGAAAGGATTTAATCCAGACCCATCGATTCTTCGTGTAGGAGATGATTATTATATTGCCACATCTACTTTTGAGTGGTTTTCAGGTGTGCAAATTCATCATTCTAGGGATCTTATTAATTGGAGATTGATTGCAAGGCCGCTTAACAGAGTATCTCAGCTAGATATGAAGGGAGCTTCGTCTTCTGAGGGTGTATGGGCACCTTGTCTTTCTTATGATAATGGTGTGTTTTATTTGATTTATACCAATTTAAGGTTATGGACCTATGCGGGTCCTAGGGATCTTGATAATTATCTTGTTACTACAACAGACATAACAGGTGATTGGTCTGAGCCTATATATCTTAATAGTAGTGGATTTGATCCTTCATTATTTCATGATGAGGATGGACGAAAATGGCTTGTTAATCAGCTATGGGATCATAGGGTTGGAAAGAACAAATTTGCAGGAATTGTTCTTCAGGAATATTCCACTGAGGAAAAGAAGATGGTAGGCCCTATAACCAATATTTTCAAGGGAACAGATCTAGGACTTGTAGAGGCTCCTCATATATATAAGAGAAAAGGTTATTATTATCTCGTGACTGCTGAGGGCGGAACAACATTTAAACATGCAGTAACTCTTGCCCGATCTAGAAAGCTAGAGGGTCCTTATGAGCTACATCCACAAAACCCTATACTTACATCTTGGACAGGCCCAGAGCTTGAGCTTCAAAGAGCAGGGCATGGAAGCTTAGTTGAAACTCAGGATGGCCAGTGGTATATGGCATATCTTTGTGGAAGACCACTGCCTAACAGAGGCCGCTGTATTCTAGGTAGGGAGACGGCTATTCAGAAAATGGTATGGCAGGATGATGATTGGCTATATGTTGATGGTGGTGGTAACCATCCTCAGGTAATTGTTCCCGCACCTGATTTAGAAGAGGTAAAATGGGAAGAGGAACCGATAAGAGATAATTTTGATAGTACAGAGCTTAATATAAATTTTCAAACCCTTAGAATGCCCCTTGGTGATGAATTCTACTCTTTGATGGAAAGACCCGGGCACTTAAGATTAAAGGGAAGTGGTTCTTTGGGCTCAAGATTTCATCAGAGCTTTATAGCAAGACGTCAGCAGGCCTTCTGTTATACAGCTTCTACAGTAGTAGAATTCGAACCGGATACATTCCAGCAGATGGCTGGTTTAACAGCTTATTATGATACGAATAACTTCTATTATCTGCATATTACTTGGCAGGAGGAGAAGGGTAGGATTCTTGATATAGTTAAGAAGGATGCAGGAATATTTGATGAGCCTTTGAAGGAGAAAATATCTATAGAAGGATGGGATAGAGTATATCTTCGTGTAGATGTAGACTATCATATACTACAGTTCTCTTACTCTAAGGATGGTAATGAATGGATTAAGATAGGTGGCTCCTTTGATGCAAGCGTTCTATCAGATGAATATACTGTGCCTAATAGATTTACTGGTGCATTTGTAGGAATATGCTGTCAGGATCTATCTGGCCAGAGAAGAACGGCTGACTTTGATTATTTTGAATATGAAGAAAGATAATAATTAATAAGACAAGGGTAAGACAAGGGAACGTTTCTGCTGTCTTACCCTTGTCTTAAAATTATGATTGGAAATTACAGGGACAACTGGTATAATTAGGAAAGTATATTTATATTAAAAATAATACATAAATTAATGGGGGATTAGTAAATGTTAGCAGTCAATAATGTTACGAAAAAGTATGGAAAGCTGATTGCAAATGATAATATCAGCTTTGGGGTTAATGCTGGAGAGGTGTCCTTATTATTGGGTCCTAATGGCGCTGGAAAATCAACTTTAATAAAATGCATATCCGGTCTATTAAAATTCACAGGAAGCATAGGAATATGTGGAAATAGTAACAAAACGCTCCAAGCAAAAAGAGATCTAGGATATATACCGGAGGTACCTGCACTCTATGATATGCTCACGATATGGGAGCATATGGAATTTATTGCAAGGGCATATTCTTTAGAAAACTGGAGGGATAGAGCAGAGAAATTAATTGAGAGATTTGAGCTGGATGATAAGAAAAAGAAGCTGGGAAGCGAATTATCAAAGGGAATGCAGCAAAAGCTTAGTATTTGCTGTGGCTTTCTTCCGCAACCAAAGCTGATACTTTTTGATGAGCCAATGGTCGGTTTGGATCCGCAAGCCATTAAAGAGCTTAAAAATATGATTATTGAGCAACAGCAAGCTGGAAACGCAATATTAATAAGTACTCATATGCTTGATAGTGTTAATGGGTTTTGGAATAGTGTCAATATAATGATGGATGGTAAAATTGTTACATGTCGTAAAAGAAATGAAATGGAAGAAGCAGAAGAGGATTTAGAAACTTTATTCTTCCGAATAACGAAAAGGGAGAATTGATGATATGAAAGCATTAGCTTATCTTATATTGACCCGGACAAAAAATAAGATTTTAGCCCTCCGAAAGAAACCGGGGCTAATGATTCTATATGCCTTTATTCTAGTTTTTATCATAGCCTTTATACTTTATCAGATTTTTGCACCTAAGTTGTCGACAACAAAAATGCATATCGATCAAAGATATATGTATATGTTTTTAAGTGGATTTGGTCTACTGTATTTATTTACATTTACTTACAGTGGCATATCTACTGGCTCTACATTCTTTACCATGGCGGATGTAGGATTATTATTTGTTGCTCCTATCTCTACTAGGAAAATATTATTCTATGGTTTGTTAAGCACCATAGGTAAGTCAATGATTACATCTATATTCATATTCTATCAAATACCTAACCTTGTAGATACGTTCGGATTCGGCTTTAGGGATATAGTGTCACTGTTTATTATTTATACAGTAATGATATTTTTTTGCCAGATATACTCTATAGGTATATATATCTTTAGTAATTGTAATCAAAATAGAAAGAATATAGTGAAAACATTACTATATGTGTTTTTTGCTATACTTATTATTGCAACATATATGATAAGTCAAAAGGAACAAGTAGGTTTATTAGGCGCTGTAAGACTATTGGTTGATCATAAGTTGTTTGGATATTTACCTATTGTAGGTTGGGTAACTATGTTCCTTAAGGGCATTCTAACAGGCTCTATTGTAAATGCTATGATAGCATTGGCATTATTTCTAGTAAGTAGCGTCCTGATTGTTTCGCTGTTAACGTCCCAGGAAGCAGATTATTATGAGGATGTTCTTCAGTCAACAGAGGTAACATATCAGAGGTTAAAAGATTACAAGGAAGGTAAAAGAACATCTTCAAATATAAATCGTAAGGTAAAGGTCATGGATAATGATAAGGGACTTCAAAAGGGTAAGGGCGCCATTTCATTTGCATACAAACACCTTCTAGAAATGAAGCGAAGTAGTCGCCTTATATTTGTTGATAACATAACTCTATTTACAGTGATTGGAACAGGAATTGCTGGTTATTCAATTAAAAATGAATGGGGCTCATATGTTATTCTAGCCAGCCTTATATATATTCAATTTTTTATAACTATAGTTGGTAGACTCAAGCTGGAATTAGTGAAGCCGTATATTTATATGGTACCTGAGCCTCCATTTAAAAAATTAGTTGCAGCAAGTGTTTCATCCTTATTGAAGCCTTGTGTAGATTCAATCTTTATATTTGGAGCTCTAGCTTTAGTTGGAGGAGCAAGCATTTTGGATTGTATTTTCATGGCAATTGCGTATAGCAGCTCAGGTGCTGTATTTTTAGGGCTTACTTTAGTATATCAAAGGGTATTGGGTGGACAGCCTAATAAAGTCGCAAAAGTATTTATTGGGATTTTCCTGATGATATCTTTATTTACCCCAGGTGTAGTAGTTTCTATATTAATATCATTTTTTGTATTACCGGAGTCTTTACAATTCCTATCGACTCTACCATATTCAATAATGAGTCTATTAGCTGCAACTATTATGTTTTTTGCATGTAGGAACATCCTAGATAATGCAGAAGTATCACAAGGAATGTAATACAGAGATAAGAAAGGAAGAGCTATATGGAACAAAATTTAATGGGCACTAACGTAGTTACACAGATAGGTATTCTATGCCATGATATTGATAAGACCGCACAGGAGTATGCTGATTTGTTTGGTATTGATAAGCCTGAAATCGTCATGACAGGAACACAGGACATTGCTAATACAGTATATCTTGGCGAGTCTACGCCGGCACGGACTAAACAGGCCTTCTTTCATGTGGGGCCAAATATTGATATAGAGCTTCTTGAACCAGATCATGAGCCCAGCACTTGGAGGCATGATCTTGATACCTATGGAGAAGGAATCCACCATATAGCCTTTGTAATTAATGGTATGAAGAAAATTGTTGATAAATTTGAGCGAAATGGTATGAAAGAAATTCAAAAGGGTGAATGGATTGGTGGACGCTATTCATATATCGATGCAAGAGATAAACTTAAGCTAACCCTTGAGCTACTAGAGATTGATAAGTAATCTGATATATGTGAAAGCACAAATAAATATAATGATATTGGAGCAAATAAACTTATAAGAGGACTGATTAAGGAGGTATATACATGAGAAAGGTCAAGGTAGGTATTGTTGGCTGTGGAGTTATAAGCAATACGTATATATCAAATATTCAATCTATGTTTAAATGGTTGGATATCACCGCGTGTTCAGCTTTACATTTAGAAAATGTAAAAAATACAGCTAATAGGTATGGTATTCCTAAAGCCAGTAGTACAGAGGAATTACTGGCTGATTCTGAGATTGAAATTGTCATAAATCTAACTACTCCGGCTGTACACACCGAGATAAATAAGCAAATATTAAATGCTGGAAAACATCTGTATTGTGAGAAGCCATTTGCTTTAACCCTTAATGAAGCAAAGGAAGTTCTTGAACTGGCAAAAAGCAAGGGGCTAATGGTGGGAGCAGCTCCAGAGACATTTCTTGGAGCGGGTCTACAGACTTGTAGAAAGATAATCGATGATGGATGGATCGGAGTTCCCATATCTGCAACTGCTAATATGATTTCCTTTGGTGTGGAGACATGGCATGCCAATCCGGAATTCTATTATAAAGAAGGAGCAGGTCCGATGCTTGATATGGGTCCTTATTACCTCACAGCACTTGTGTCCTTACTTGGGCCTATTAGTAGAACATCATGTTTTTCAAGAATAGGAAATGAAAGCAGAAAAATATACAGCATGCCTCATAGAGGAAGGAACATCGAGGTAGAGGTCCCGACTACCTATAACGGTATCATGGAATTTACTAGTGGTGTTAGTGCTAACATTAATATGACATTTGATGTATGGATGTCAAGTATGCCAAAGCTAGAAATATATGGATCCGAAGGGACACTTCTAATACCTGATCCAAATTACTTCGGTGGGAAAATCAAGATATTTCGTAAGGAAAAGGTACTAGACTCTTTAATTAACTATGATGAAAACAAAGAGCCTTATACCACCAATTATGAAGACCTTCAGGAGATGCCACAGGTATTCCAACAGCCTAAGGAATATATCCGTGGCCTAGGAGTTCTTGATATGGCCTATGCCCTTGTATATGGAAGAAAGCATAGAACTAATGAAGAGTTAATATATCATG
>JAQVQL010000137.1 GCA_028701595.1 Herbinix sp. | reverse complement strand
AGGTTAAATATAGTAAAAACATATAATAAAATTAGTAGTCTGCTAGAACAAAGCTTAGCAGGAAAAGTTGAATTAGTTAATGAGACAGATGAGACTAGGGAATCCAAAATTGTAGCTCAGCTTAGAACGATACTAGAACAGGCTAATTATGATAAGAGCCAAGCAAAAGCGGAACGAGATGAGGTTGCCGCCCTTCTTTCGGACTTGTCTCATCAATTAAAGACACCACTGGCAAATCTCTCAATATATACTGAATTACTTATGGATGATAGTTTAAGCCCAGAGGAACGAAGAGAGTTTATTAATAGAATTCAAGAGCAAAAGGATAAAATGGAGTGGCTTACAAAGCTACTACTCCAGGTCTCAAGACTTGAAGTGGGTATGATTGAATTTGAAGCGAAGCCCAATGAGATTAGAGAAACGCTTTCAGAAAGTATAAGTTTGGTTTATGCAGCCTCTGCAAAAAAGAATATTCAAATTGAAGTAGAAGAATTTCGAGATTGTAAGCTCTTACATAATAGAAAATGGACAAAAGAGGTTTTTGTCAATGTTCTTGATAATGCTATGAAATATTCAGAGGATAACACAAAGATATTAGTAAGGATTGTTCCAATGGAAATATATACGAAGATAATGATTATAGATGAGGGAATAGGAATACCCATTGAAGAATATAACAGGATATTTACTCGCTTTTATCGTGGAAAGTCGGTAGTTGATAAGGATGGTGCGGGTCTTGGCTTATATATTTCACAACTGATTTTATCAAAGGAAGGTGGATATATTACCGTAGATTCAGTAGTTGGAAAAGGAAGTACATTTTCAGTATATTTGCTAAATAGTAGAAAGTAATATTTTAGTTCTTACAATACTGTAAGAACTATTTTTATTATTGTTATTTATTTGTAAGAAGTATTTGCTATCCTTATATAAGATTAAATAATTATATACATAAATATGTGTAGATAGGAGTGTTAAAAGGATGAGTATTCTAGTAACTAAGGAACTTAAAAAATATTACGGAAAAGAGCCTAATGTAGTAAAAGCATTAGATGGTGTGAGCATTGAGATACATAAGGGGGAATTTATTGCAATCGTTGGAACAAGTGGTAGTGGAAAATCAACACTACTAAATATGTTGGGTGGACTTGACTATCCAACCAGTGGGTCGGTTGTCATAGGAGATAAGGAGCTTTCAAAGTTCGATGAGAATGAGTTGACGATATTTAGAAGAAGAAATATAGGATTTGTATTTCAAAATTATAACCTTCTCCCGATTATCAATGTATATGAAAATATTATTTTGCCAGTAGAGCTTGATGGGAACCATGTTGATGAAGAATTCATTGAGGAGATATTAATCACTCTAGGGATTGAGGATAAACGTTATAACAAGCCAAATCAACTTTCAGGTGGACAACAGCAACGAGTGGCTATTGCCAGAGCCTTAGCATCAAAGCCGTCCATAATCCTAGCGGATGAACCTACAGGTAATTTAGATACTAAGACATCATCAGAAGTCATAGGATTATTAAAGACCACCGGGAAGAAATATAATCAAACAATTTTAATAATTACTCATAATGAGGTCCTAGCCCAAAGATGTGATCGAATCATTCATTTGGAAGATGGCATTATTGTGGAAGGTAAATAGGTGAAATCATGAAAAATAATAATAAAGAAATTATTCGTAAATTGTCCAAAAATAGTCTGAAGAATAACCGTATGCGAAATATATTTGCTATTATCGCTATTATTCTTACATCCCTACTATTCTCAAGCTTAATATCTCTTGGAAGTGGTATGATACAGGTTGCAGAGGAACAAACCATGCGTCAGGTTGGAACTAGAGCACATGGTGGTTTTAAGGCGGTGACAGAAGCAGAATATGAAGCTTTAGTAGATAATCCCCTTGTAAAGGATTATGGATATGATATTTCGGTTGGAGTTGCAAAGAATGAGAGACTTGCAAAAAGAAGAACTGAAATTCGTTACATACAAGCTCATAATCTGAAATTCGGTTTTACAAAAATAAAAGAAGGAAAGCTCCCTGAGAAGGAAAATGAGATTGTACTTGATACCATAGTCCTTGATTTGCTTCAGATACACTACAAGGTTGGTAATAAAGTAAATATTCAATTTGATTTTCTAGATAAGGAATATGACGAAGAATTTATCCTATCTGGATGGTATACAGGAGATTCTGTTATGGGTGCCAGTACGGCTTATGTATCAGAGACATTAGTTGATAAGCTAAAAGAGGGATATACAGATGAAGAATTACGTGAAATTAACAAGGAATTCTCAGGGCAACAGAATGCTGGGCTCTATCAGGTAAACATCATGTTCAAGAACTCGCGAAACATAGAGAAGAATATGATGCAGCTTATGGAGGATAGCGGTTTGGATTTGGATATGACACATGTTGGTATCAACTGGGCTTATTTTTCTGAACGAACATCTGAAATTGACATTACTAGTACAGTCATGTTAGTTGTAGTATTTTTGGTTATAATGTTAACTGGTTTCCTAATTATATATAATATATTTCATATCTCTATACTCAATGATATCCGTTTCTATGGATTGTTAAAAACCATTGGAACGACCAAGAAGCAGATTAAATCATTGGTAATTAAACAAGTAATGCTATTATCAATTATCGGGATCCCTATTGGTTTATTACTTGGCTTCTTGGCGACTAAGGTGCTGATGCCTACGTTGTTAGGCACAATGTCGGGGTTAAATACAATAGAATTTCAAATGAGGGCGAATCCTTTTATATTTATTTTTGGTGGAATTTTTTCACTTCTCACTGTCTTGGTTAGTTGTAGAAAGCCAAGTAAGTTAGCAGGAAGTGTATCTCCGGTTGAAGCAGTTAAATATTCCGAAGATAGCAAGATGAAGGAGAAAAATAAAAAAACGACAGGTGGAGCTAAAATATATAGAATGGCTCTTACAAATCTTGCAAGAAGCAAGAAGAAAACAGCTATAGTAATACTTTCTTTATCGCTCAGTATAGTATTATTAACAGAGGTGGTTACACTTGTTAGAAGCTTCAGTATTGACGAATATCTTGAAAATATGCTTATGGGAGATGCCATGATATTTTCAAACAGTATGGTCGATTATGGGCAGGATATGCTCCTTTCTGAAGAATTTTATCAGAGTGTGATTCGGCAAGACGGACTGGAAAATGCAAGTAAGCTTTATCATAGTATAAATCATATAGATCATACCTTATCCGAAAGAGGCTATGAAGAGTTTAGGAGACTTTATGAGGAAGGTAAGCTTGATATCCGGGAACATAATGTGGGTGAAGTGGAAGCGAATTATGCATTCAATAGGCCAATCTCAGAGCAAAGGTATGCCTATGATGAAGAGTTACTTGAAAACATGGCGGTACTAGAGGGAACATTCGATATAGAACGGTTTAGAACGGGAAATTACGTGCTAGTAACTCCAGTGCTAGGTGTATCGGATTCTTACTATCATCCGGGGAATATAATTGGTCTTAATTATACTGATTCTAATCCTCAGTATGAGGTGGTAAAGGATTCGGAAGGGAATATTACTTCATATGTCGTGATTTATACAGATAAGAAGGAATATGAAGTAATGGCAGTAGTTGATATCCCTTATTCTATGACTGAGAAGAGGTTTGCATTAAATGGATTAACAACAATATTGCCAAAGGAAGAATTACTAGAACGGGATGGTATGGCTGAGCTATTTGCTGCTAGCATTCAGATAGAGGACGATAAGGAAACAGGATTTATGGAATACCTAGAAGAGTACACAACTCGCATTGATCCCAATATGGCATATCAAACAAAGGAAAGCTTAAGGGATGAATTTGGTGGGATGACGAGTACAATTACTATAATCGGTGTTACCCTGGCCTTTGTAATTGCTATAGTTGGAGTCCTTAACTTTGTTAATACCATGCTTACCAGTGTTATTACAAGAAAGAAAGAATTTGCAATGCTTCAAAGTATAGGCTTAACCGACAGGCAATTAAGAAAGCTATTACTATATGAAGGCATGTATTATATTATGTTTACTGCTGTTATTAGCATTATAGTGGGAAGTGTTCTTTCACTTACAGTCGTTAAAGCATTTAATAACATAGCAGCATGGTTTGAGTATCAATATACGAGTCTTCCATTTGTAGCATCATTACCAATATTTATACTAATTGCACTTGGTGTTCCAGTCATCGCATATCGATACTTGAAGAGTCAAAGTATAGTAGAACGCTTAAGGGATGAGTGATTTTTCTTGGCACCTGTTGACGGATGTGATATACTATCCACGATAAGCAAGCTAAGCTATAATTACCCATTATAGTGATTAATTTAGTCTATTGCTTATCTGCCATAGTAGAAATTCATTCAACAGGAGGTCATTTCATGAAGAAGATTGATAAGCTTAAGTCAACCCTTAAGGGTTTTACCTCTACGATAAATCGTTATCCCATAACTATATTATTATTTTTGCTCTCGGCAATACTTGCATCATATCAGATAAGCACGAATGATTTATCTAATATCAGCGAGTTATTATTTGCTTTAGCATTTGGTGCCGCCTTATTTATGGTGCTACAGATAGTGTATGAACGCTTTTGTCACGTTAAGAAGATTAGAATAATTTTTGCGGGACTTGCAATACTTGGAACAGTAGTATATTACCTAATTGTAGAGCTTTTGATAAAGAATTTTAGTACAGAACATGCTATAAAGACCATGGTATTATTGTTTGTTTTACTTATTGGCTTTATGTGGATACCAGTGATAAAGTCAAGAATTGGATTTAGTGATAGCTTTATGGTTGTTTTTAAAACCTTCTTTACTGTAGCCCTATACTCAGGGGTTCTGTATTTAGGTGTCTCTTTGATTATTACGGCTATTAATATGCTTATTGTTGATGTAGATAGCGATGCTTATGTCCATGTAGGCAATATTATTGCTTATATATATGCACCTATACATTTTCTGTCATTAATTCCTATATACCCCAAGTCTTCTGATGACATAGGATTAGAGACTGAAGGTGGAAGTGATAATCATGCTGAGGACGATCTTACACAGAAGTTAAATAAGGCAATAGAACCCTCGAAGTTCTTAGGAGGCTTGGTTTCATATATTATTATTCCTATTACTGCTATATTCACTGTTATTCTATTACTATATATCATAATGAATATTGCCGGTGACTTTTGGAAGGATAACTTAATGGAGCCATTATTGGTGACATATTCGATTACAGTTATTATAGTATATCTACTAGCTACGGAGATGCCAGGTAAAGCCGCATTTTATTTTCGAAGAATTTTTCCGAAGGTGCTGATTCCTGTGGTATTATTCCAGACAATATCCTCTGTACTTAAAATAGGAGAGCTTGGAATTACCAGTGGCAGATATTATGTGATAATGTTTGGCATTTTTGCAACTATATGTGCAGTTATATTTAGTATTAGGCCTAATCATAAGAACAATATAATTGCTCCTATATTAATTGTTCTCTCATTAATTTCTATTGCTCCTCCAGTGGATGCTTTTACAATAAGTAAGAGTAATCAGATAAACAGATTAACAAATGTACTTGAAAAATATGATATGCTTAAGGATAATAAGATAGTACCAAATACTAATATTGCAGATGAGGATAGACAGACTATCATAAACTCTGTCAGATATTTAAGCAGAATGGACTATCTCAAGGACATCAGCTGGCTTCGTGCTTATAGTAACTCCTATGATTTTGAAAGGACATTCGGATTTAACCAATATGGCCCAGATACCAAGAGCCCGGATGGGGATGCATGGCGTCTTTATTTAGCAGAGAGAACACCGATAGATATATCTGAATATGATATTTTTGTTGAGGTTGATTTATACGGAGAAAGCCAAGGAGAATCATCTTTTTATGTATCATCTGGAATTAATGGTTACTCCATAGAGCAAGATAATATAGGCGGAATAGGGGACCTTGTTATTAGAGATGAACAGGATAAAGAGCTTATCAGGTATTCTCTTAGCGAGATTTTTGACAGCTTCAAGGATCGGGATGTATGGTTTGGAGAGATGACAAGGGATGAGGCTGAATTTATTATAGAGAATAATGATGCGATTCTATATATTCTTGTGAAATCCTTAAATTTTGAAGTCTGGGAGAACAGTGATTACCAAAACATCCAAGCATATATTATGGTAAAAGTAAAATAGATATTAAATTATTGAAATAATAATACAATAGATAAGATTATTATGGAGGCGTATTTTATGAAGAAAATAATAATGATTTTTGTTTTAGCTATTTTTGCCCTTATGATGAGTGCCTGTGGTAAGACAGATAAGCAATTTAGAGAGCCAAAAGATGGTGAGACCGTAGCCGAAATAAAAATACAGGATTTTGGTAC
>JAQVQL010000136.1 GCA_028701595.1 Herbinix sp. | reverse complement strand
AATTGATTTAATATAGGATATCAGAGAGCGTAGGGGGGAAATATAATTTCTCATTAAGAACTGGACAAAAAGAAAGGTGAGGCATGTGATTAATAAAAACGAAACTATTATAATAACTTTTGAGATCGTATTGACATTTTTAACATTAATTATAAGTATTCCCTGACTAAATACTAATAAAAAAAGAATACTGAAAAAAAGAATTAGCCTGGTCTTGGGTTTTTTGATAAATGACAAGATGCTTACCCCCTTATATTTAATTATAGCGATATATAAAAATGCTATCTATTTATTTATATTATATCAATAATAAAGAAAAAGAGCAATATATTATAATATTCTCAATATTTTTTCATAATAACAAATAATAGTATCAATATATCATATTTATACATACAATTGCCATGGTATGTATGTTTATATAATGAAAGGATACTATATATAAGTCTGTACCTTAAGGTTAGAGAAAAAATTATTCTTATGTGTATGAATTATCTATTATTCGGAGTAAAAACACACCCCCATACTCGCATATAGTTAACATCAAAACAAAGGAATGCGAATATGGGGGAGTATTATTGTAGCCAATTTTTTACTTAATAGTAATATATTTTGTCTCGTCTGATTTGGCTACTTCTTTCTCCTTAGGGAATTCAATTTTTAGTATACCATTTTCAAATGATGCCTGAAAATCCTCTTCCTCGAGATTGTCGCCTACATAGAAGCTTCTCTTGCAGCTCCCAATATAGCGCTCCTTACGAATGTACTTACCATCTTTATGGCTGTCATCATCCTTTGTCTCTTCTTTGTTAGCAGAGATAGTGAGATAACCTTTATCTAGCGATGCCGATATGTCTTTTTTGTCATAGCCAGGAAGTTCAATCTCCAATAGATAATCATTTCCGAGATCCTTAACATTGGTGGTCATCCATCTTGAAGCAGGAACACGAGTAATTGATGGGAAGCTAAACATGTCATCAAAGTCATTAAAGAAATCATCTACAAAATTGTTTTTAAAAATACTAGGTAATAACATAATCATTCCTCCTTATTAATGTTTATAAGATAATTTGTAATCAGCCAGTTCTATATCAACTAACTGTTCTATAAGAACTATAACAATTATAGTTTAAAATGTCAAGTCAAATGAGCAATTTTCACAAAAGGTTCACAAATTGCTAATTAATAAATCAAATACACGTTTTAATCAGAACATTTATGTTTAATTAACTACCTTAAGTACGGACTTGCTTATATAACATTTTATGTGTAAAATAATATAGATGTCAGATAAGAATATAAAAAGGGTATGAGGGTAATATGACATGAGGAAATTCAGCTTTAATAATTATAAAATAAGGACTAAAATGCTTCTGATTTATTGCTTTTGTGTATTAATGCCTATAATTTTTACAGATGCCATCATATTGTATACCATGAACAGTAACTATAAAGAGAATCGTATGAGAGATCATACATATGTAATTGAACGTGTTAAATCAAATTTGTCTGATACAATCGATAGTTGTATATTATTCACTTATAATCTCTATTCTGATGAAATGCTGGATAAGTTCTTATCTAAGCAATATATTAATCATCTGGATTACTATGAGGATTACATGAATATGAAAAAGTATAACAGCTTAAGTTATAATTACAATTACGGTCGTCTATATAAGATTATAACCTATGCTGATAATGAGACACTAGTTAATGGCGGAAGCATTGCGAAGCTTGAAACGGCTAAAGAGGAAGAGTGGTATAAGGAATTTTTAGAAAGCGGGCAGGATATATTCTTGTACACCTACTACGATGTTGGAAAGAAGAATGTACCGGGAAGCGGAACCAGTAGAACCATAAGCATAATTAGAAAATTGGATTATTTTGATAAACGTGGAATGAGTAAAATCCTTAAGGTTGACCTGGATTATAGCAATATGCTTAAGGATGTATTGAATGAGAAGCTGGATGGAGAAATCTATGTAAGAAATAAAGAGTTCATATTGTTTTCAAATTTGTTTACAGCCAGTGGTACACGAGAATATGAGTCTGCTGATATGATTCGTACAGAGGATGCGACCACGTCTATATCCTTTCAAACAGGATTTGAGGAATGGGAAATACTGATTAAGGCAAAGGATGTGCCATTTTGGTCAGTCATTTTTGAAAATAAGTGGCTACTTAGTATAGTTCTAATTAACATCTTTTTACCTTCTATCTTAATATATTTTGTAGGTAAATCCATAAGTAGGCGTCTTATGATTATTACATCCTATATGGGAAAGGTGGAAAAAGAGCAGTTTGAGTTGATTGAAATAAATGAAGGTGAGGATGAAATCGGTAAGCTAATCAAACGATTTAATCTGATGGTATTAAGGATTAAGGAGCTTATTGAAGTAGTATTTAAAGGTCAGGCTGAGAAGCAGGATTTGGAGCTTGCTAAAAAGAATGCAGAGCTTAAAGCTGTTCAAAGTCAGGTGAATCCTCATTTTCTATTTAATACACTTGAATCCATAAGAATGAGGAGCTTGATAAAAAACGAACATGAAACAGCTGATATAATCGAGGAATTAGCCATTCTATTTCGTAAGACCATGAGCTGGGGAGACGATTACATTTCTGTTGAGGAAGAAATGGGCTTTATAGATAACTATATACATATTCAGAGATACCGGTTTGGTGACAAGATAAAATACTATCATTATATAATGGATGAATGTAGGACATGCTTAGTTCCAAAATTATCTATAAGTACATTTATAGAGAACGCCTGTATTCATGGTATTGAAACTTCGGACAAGGAAGGGGTAATCTCTTTAACCATTACGAAAAGTGAAGAATTCTTACTTGTAGAGATAACCGATAATGGTAAAGGTATGGATGAGTATAGACTTAATGAACTCAAGAGAATGATTAATCATGCCGATAGTAGTATGTTGTATGAGTCAAAAAGCACCGGAGTTCTTAACGCATACCTGAGGCTAAAGATGTATAGTGATGGAAATGTCCTATTCGATATCGACAGCAAGCCTGAAGGTGGTACTGAAATATTAATTAGACTTCCATTGGCTTATAGTAACAAAGAGCAGAATCCGATAAAAGATGATAAGGAGGAACCCTTTGATGATTAAGGTTATGATTGTTGATGATGAACCATATATTCGACAAGGCCTAAAAATATTGATTAATTGGGAACAGTATGGATTTAAAATATGCGAAGAGGCTGCAAACGGAAATGAAGCAATAAGAAAGCTAGAAATGATTGATATAGATTTGGTTATAACTGATATCAAAATGCCTGGAATGGATGGAATTGAGTTAATCGAGCATACACGTGAGCATATATCAAAGAAAATCAGGTTTATAATATTAAGTGGATTTTATGAATTCGAGTACGCCAAAAAGGCCATTAAGTATGATGTTGCGGATTATGTACTAAAGCCAGTGCAAAGAGAAGAATTGCTAAAGGTTCTGGAGGAATATAAGGAAATTTATTATCGACAGATTGAAAATGTCAAAAAGCAGGAGTATTCTGAAAGAATTATATATAATAACCATTTGGAAAGTCTTGTATCTGGAACTTTTAATAAGGATTGCATAGGCTTTGTTGAAAGGCATTTGACGGATATAAACAATGTTAGATATATTCGTATCGAATATGATGCCACAAACGAATCGTATAGTCGACTTTCTATAGAAGATAAAGTCAAGGAACAAGGTAGGCTGTACGATGCAATAAAAGCACATTTGAGTGAGTATAGAGACCACGCATATATTCCCTTGAAAGACAATAATGATTTCTTTGTGGGATTTATATATGCAAGGAAATTAGCAGATAGGTTGGAACTAAATGAGAAGGAATATATCAATAGTCTTCATGACGCTCTAAATACTACACTTTCCTATGGTATTATTTTTTTTATTGGACAGAGAGAAGCGAACATATCTACAATATGTGAATCATATAAATCAGCTGTTATAGCTAAAAACTTTCAGCTATATTCTAAGGATACTGATATATCATTTTATGATGAAATCAAAGATAAAATAAACACAAGCACATATTCAGTAGACAAGAATCTTATTGATGAGCTGATTAAAGCGATTGAGGTAAACGATAATGAGCTTATTAATAATAAAGTTACTAATCTTTATCAGCATTTTAAAGAACTTGTCGCCGAGCCAGAGATTATAAAGCTAAGCATGGATTACCTTTTGTTTAGCTTAATTAGTCTGGCGAAGAATCTCTATTCTGACTTCGAATATGATGATGTATATAGGATGATAAGCCAGGGAGGATATGGCCAGACATCCATAAGGGGAAGTGTTGGACATTTTAAGAAATTTGCTTTGGAGTTTTCTGATTATCTTAGTTCATTAAGGAAAAATGCACTGGGAGGAGTACTTACGGACGTGGAAAGGGATATTACTGAAAACTATATGAAAAATCTTAGCCTGAAATCCCTTAGTGAAAAGTACTTTGTTAACAGTGCCTATCTAGGCCAGATTTTCAAGAAGCAATTCGGGATTACCTTCAAGGATTATCTTAATAATTATAGAATTGATAGAGCTTGCGAATTATTACTGCGATCTGACGGGAAAATCTATGAAATAGCAGAAGCAGTGGGGTTTAACAATACAGACTATTTTATCAGTAGGTTTGTTATTATGAAGGGCGTTACGCCTCTTCAGTACAGAAAGGGGTTTTTGAACAAATCTAATAAAGATAAAGAATAAATTTCAAAGAAATATAGTTTTTAGTATTTAACCTATACTTTGTGCGTTGATGGTGTTGTGCAATAATGCTAAGATAGTATTGGCTATAGATGCGTCATTGTGCAAATTTGTCAATAATGCATCCGTGGTAAATAAGTATAGGGAGGAAATAAAATGAAGAGATTCAAAACATTGCTTGCTGTATTACTAGTAGTTACAATGTTTGCTGCTCTTTTCACCGGTTGTGGAAAAGATGATAAAGATACCACCGGCGATAAGACAGATGTAACTAAGGAGGAGAGCAAAGACGACAAGAAGGACGATGTCAAGAAGGATGATGACAAGACCGTTCCGGAAGATGTAGTGAAAGAGGAAAAGGTATTTACTGCATTTCATGCTGTTCCTGGAACAGAAGCACCAGATGATAATCGTATGGTGAGACAGATTGCAGAGAAGATAGGAGCATCAGCTAAAGTTACTTGGCTTACTGCTCAGACTGCAGATGAAAGAATCGGTGTTATGATCGCAGGTGGCGACTTTCCTGACCTTATTACTGGTTCTACTGGAACTCCTTCTTTAATAGAAGCCGGAGTTTTAGTTGCTATTGATGAGTACTGGGATAATTACCCTAACATCAAGAATTTCCTTTCAGAAACTGATTGGAATAAAGTAAGAGATGCAGACGGACATATCTACATGATTCCTCAGTTTGGTATTATTAAGGGTCAAGAGATGGCTACTGAGCATTGGGATATGGGATTCTGGATTCAGAAGAAAGTTCTTATATGGGATAATTTCCCTCAGATTAAGACTTTAGACCAGTACTTTGATTTAATTGAAAGATATAAGGAAGCTCATCCACAGACAGAAGATGGACAAGAGACAGTTGGATTTACTATGAGTTCTGAAGACTGGAGATACTTTGGTATTGAGAGTCCTCCATTATTCTTAACTGGATATCCTAACGATGGCGCAGCAATAATTGATCCTGAAACTATTACAGCCATTGACTATAATACAATACCTGAAGCTTATGATTACTACAAGAAGATGAACGAAGTATTTAATAAAGGACTTGTTCATCCAGAAACATATACTATGTCCTATGACCAATACATTTCCTTATTATCCACAGGAAGAGTATTAGGTACAACTGATCAGATGTGGAACTTTAATGACGCAGTTGCAGCCTTAGAAGCACTTGGTAAATTTGAAGACGGATATGTTCCTCTTCCTTTAACTGTTGACGGAGAGAGATTAGATAGATGGCATAGTCCTTCTGCTCTTGACGTTTCTAACGGTTTAAGTATAACAACAAGCTGTAAGGATATAGAAGGCGCTATGCAGTTCTTAAATGATCTTCTTTCAGATGAAATCACCAAGATGATTTATTGGGGCGAAGAAGGCGTAGATTACATGGTTAATGAAAACGGTGAATTCTACAGAACTGAAGACCAAAGAGCTAATACTCGTAACACAGACTGGGTTATACAGAATATGGCTAATAAGACATATAACTATTTCCCTCACTACGATGGTTTGTTTGATGATGGAATCAACTCAATTGATCCTAACGCACAGCCAGGCGAATATTTTGATAGCTTAGAGCCTGTTGAGAAGGAACTTCTTGATGGTTATGGTTACAAAACATTCCTTGATTTCTTAAGTCCTAGTATTCCTAATGAGCCTTGGTATCCTATGT
>JAQVQL010000135.1 GCA_028701595.1 Herbinix sp. | reverse complement strand
TGCTTTACTAAAGCCTGACTTTTTTGCTCCGGTATTAATAGCTGGTGGTGTATTTACAACATTATTGTGCAAAAATAAAACGAAGAAGGATATAGCAGAAATTATAATTGGTCTCGGACTTTTGTTTATTGGCCTAAAGTTTATGTCAGATGTAATTAAGCCGTATGCACAGGCTGAGGATTCGATATTTAGGCAAGCCTTTATAGTTCTTGGAAAGAATCCAGTCCTTGGGATATTAGTTGGTGCGGCAGTTACGGCTGTTATTCAGAGCTCCTCAGCGTCAGTCGGTATATTACAGACATTGGCTATGGCTGGTGTAGTAAACTGGCAATCGGCAATATTCATTACTCTTGGTCAGAATATCGGTACTTGTATTACAGCAATACTCTCAAGTATAGGTGCCAGTAAGACAGCAAAGCGTGCTTCAATCATACATTTATCTTTTAATGTCATAGGTGCTATAGTCTTTGGTGTAATTATGTATATTATATTTAGATTCAAGCCTGATTTTGCCGGCTCTAATATAAGCAGTACACAGATATCAATATTTCATACTATATTTAATATTTCTAATACAGTTATTTTATTCCCCTTCGCTAATTTTCTGGTTAAGCTATCAGGGTTATTCATAGATGATTCTAAGGTAGATGTAAGTACAGATCATATCCAGGTAACTTTACGTCACCTGGATGAACGTATTCTTGAGTCACCTTCCTTTGCAGTTCAAAATGCCATAAAAGAAGTAATTCATATGGGCGAAATTACTCTTGACAATACAAGAGAAGCAGTTGATGCCTTACTTAATAATAATGATGAAAAGGCAAAAAAGGTCTTTGAGGTAGAGAAGATAATTGATGCGCATGAAAAGATTATAAATGAATACCTGGTTAAGATAAATAATCTTTCCTTAACAGATAGACAAAAGAATATTATTAACAACCTCTTTCATACAGTCTCGAATATAGAAAGGGTAGGCGACCATGCTGATAATTTAGCAGAGCTTGCAGAGGAAAAGGTTGCCAATGATTTATATCTTTCGGATGATGCCTATGAAGAGCTTAAAGGGATCTGTAATATTGCCTTAAAATCCTTTGAGTATGCATTGAAGGCCAGAACAACAGAGAGTATTGATGATATTAGGAAGGTTGCGGAGCTTGAAAAGGAAGTGGACAAGCTTAAGGATGAATTACGTCAGAAGCATATAGACAGACTATCACAAGGGTTATGCTCTTCAGAGAATGGGGTGGTATTTATTGATGCTTTAATTAACCTTGAGAGAATTTCTGATCATTCCCTTAATATTGCAAACTTTGTAGAAAGTGAAATTGAAGAATAAATTCAGAACAAAAAATGCACAAAAATATTTGGTAAAATCCAAATATTATAACTAATATCATAATATTCCATTAAAAACTTAGTAAAGCCTTGATATTTTAAACTTTATTGTGTAAAATTATGATTGAGAAAAAATTATCAAGTGATATTTGATGAAGTACGTTTTTTCTTGCTAAAAGGTTATATATACTGCCTCGGCAGTATTAATAAATTGTGTAATAACAATAAAACATATTATTAGGAGGAATTAATCATGGCAGTAAAAGTAGCAATTAATGGTTTTGGACGTATTGGCCGCCTTGCTTTTAGGCAGATGTTCGGCGCAGAAGGTTATGAGATAGTAGCACTTAATGATTTAACAGATGCTAAGATGTTAGCACACCTATTAAAATACGATTCCGCACAGGGTAGATATGCTAAGGCTGATACAGTCGTAGCTAAAGAAAATTCTATCATTGTTGACGGCAAAGAAATCAGAATATACAGCGAAGCTGATCCTACTAAGTTACCTTGGAAAGAGTTGGATGTAGACGTAGTTCTTGAGTGTACAGGCTTCTTCGCTGCCAAGGCTAAATCACAGGCACATATTGATGCTGGTGCTAAAAAGGTAGTTATATCTGCACCTGCAGGAAATGATCTTCCTACAGTTGTATTCGGAGTTAATGAGAATATATTAAAGGCATCCGACACAATTATATCTGCAGCATCCTGCACAACCAACTGCCTTGCTCCTATGGCTGATGCTTTAAATAAGCTTGCAACCATTGATCAGGGTTACATGATGACAATTCATGCATATACCGGTGATCAGATGACATTAGATGGTCCTCATAGAAAGGGAGACCTTAGACGTGCAAGAGCAGCAGCAGTTAATATCGTTCCTAATACTACCGGCGCTGCAAAGGCAATCGGCCTAGTTATTCCTGACTTAGCAGGTAAACTTGCCGGAGCTGCACAGAGAGTTCCTGTTCCTACAGGTTCCTCAACTATCTTAACAGCAGTATGTAACAAGAAAGTAACAGCAGAGGAAGTTAATGCAGCTATGAAGGCAGCAGCAGATGCATCCTTTGGATATACTGAGGACGAAATCGTATCTTCTGACATTATCGGAAGTACTTATGGCTCATTATTTGATGCTACACAGACAGCTGTTATGAACCTTGAAGATGGTAAGACATTAGTTAAGGTTGTAGCTTGGTATGACAATGAGAATTCATATACTAGCAACATGGTAAGAACTATAAAGTATTTTAATGAATTAGCATAAGTTTTTTTCTTTTGCTTAATTGATCCATGATGGGTCCGGTCTTATAGGACCGGACCCTTTTTTATATAATAGGAAATTGCGTCCTATTTTATAAATATTATATATATGAAAGGAGTATGCGCACAATGCTGAATAAAAAGTCAGTTGATGATATCAATGTTAAGGGTAAAAGAGTTCTTGTAAGATGTGATTTCAATGTACCTCTACAGGAGGGCAAAATTACAGATGAGATTAGAATAGTAGAGGCACTTCCAACAATTAAAAAGCTAATTAATGACGGGGGTAAGGTAATTCTATGCTCTCATCTGGGCAAACCTAAGGGAACCCCTAAGCCAGAGTTATCACTTACTCCAGTTGCAGAGAGATTATCCGAGCTACTTGGCAAGGATGTTGTATTTGCAAAGGATGACAATGTAGTAGGTGAAAATGCCAAGGCTGCTGTAGCTGCTATGAAGGATGGAGATGTAGTTCTTCTAGAGAATACTCGCTATAGGGAAGAGGAAACAAAGAACATAGATACATTTAGCGAAGAGCTTGCTTCATTATGTGATGTATTTGTAAATGACGCATTTGGAACCGCTCACAGAGCTCATTGCTCTAACGTAGGTGTTACAAAATACGTTGATACTGCGGTTGTAGGATATCTTATGCAGAAGGAAATAGAATTCTTAGGTAATGCTGTTAATAATCCGAAGAGACCCTTTGTAGCTATATTAGGAGGCTCCAAGGTTTCAAGTAAAATCTCTGTAATCGATAACCTTCTTGATAAGGTAGACACATTGATTATCGGTGGTGGTATGGCTTATACATTTATGAAGGCTCAGGGTGAGGAAGTTGGCCAATCATTATTGGAAGCCGATTACCTTGATTATGCAAATGAAATGTTAGAAAAGGCAGAGAAGAAGGGTGTTAAATTATTAATACCTATCGATACAGTTGTTGCTAAAGAGTTCTCCAATGATACAGAATTTAAGACAGTAAAACGTGGTGAAATTGAGTCTGATTGGCAAGGACTCGATATAGGTGAGGAGACCTGCAAGCTATTTGCAGATGCTATAAGTGATGCCAAGACAGTAGTATGGAACGGCCCCATGGGAGTATTCGAAATGTCTAACTTTGCCAAGGGTACCATTGCCGTAGCTAAAGCACTTGCAGAAATAGATGCTACTACAATCATTGGTGGCGGAGATTCTGCGGCAGCTGTTAATCAGCTAGGATTTGGTGATAAGATGACACATATTTCTACCGGTGGTGGCGCTTCACTTGAATTCCTAGAGGGCAAGGAGCTTCCCGGCGTAGCAGCGGCTAACGATAAATAAGTCGGAATAAGTCGGAATAAGTCGGTACCAGGTACCAGAAGGAGAAATATTATGCGTAGAAAAATCGTAGCAGGTAATTGGAAAATGAATAAGACGCCCAGTGAGGCAGTCAAGTTAATAAATGAATTAAAGCCTCTAGTGGCTTCAGAGGAAGTCGATGTTGTATTTTGTGTTCCTGCAATCAGCCTGATTCCAGCAGTGGAAGCGGCGAAGGGTTCTAATATTGAGATTGGTGCACAGAATATGTATTTTGAAGAAAGTGGTGCTTACACCGGAGAAATAGCTCCGAATATGCTTACTGAAATTGGAGTAAAATATGTTATTATAGGCCATTCAGAAAGAAGAGAATACTTTGCCGAGACAAATGAGACAGTAAATAAAAAGGTATTGAAGGCATTTGAGCATGGGCTTACACCTATAGTTTGCTGTGGTGAATCCTTAACACAGAGAGAACAGGGTATTACCATAGATTTTGTACGTCAGCAGATTAAGATTGCATTCCTTAGTGTTACCAAGGAGCAGGCTATGAAATCTGTAATTGCATACGAGCCTATCTGGGCAATTGGAACAGGAAAGGTAGCTACATCAGAACAGGCCGAAGAGGTATGTAAGGCTATCCGTGATTGTATAGCAGAAATTTATGATGGAGAAACAGCAGAAGCTCTTCGTATTCAGTATGGTGGTAGTGTTAGTGCATCCAGTGCCAATGAGCTATTTGGTCAGAAAAACATTGACGGTGGTTTAGTAGGTGGAGCAAGCCTTAAGGCTGATTTTGGAAAGATCGTTAACTACAAATAGACGACGGATAGAGAGACAATACGTTAGAAAGAGGTTAAACATGAGTAAAAAGCCAACAGTATTATTGGTGCTTGATGGCTTCGGCCTTAATGATAAAAAGGAAGCTAATGCAATAGCAGCAGCAAATACGCCTGTAATGGACCGATTAATGGAGGAATATCCATTTGTGAAGGGAAATGCAAGCGGTATGGCGGTAGGACTTCCCGAAGGTCAGATGGGTAATTCAGAGGTTGGTCATATCAATATAGGAGCAGGCAGAATTGTATATCAGGAGCTGACTAGGATAACTAAGGAAATCCAGGATGGTACCTTTTTTGAAAATGCTGCACTGCTTGCAGCAGTAGATAACTGCAAAAGAAACAATTCGGACTTGCATTTATTTGGATTGTTATCAGATGGTGGCGTTCACAGCCATAATACCCATTTGTATGGATTATTAGAACTTGCGAAGCGCCAAGGAATTAAAAATGTCTTTGTTCATGCATTCTTAGATGGTAGAGATACCCCCCCGGCATCAGGCAAGCGTTTTATAGAAGAGCTCGGTGAGAAGATGAGGATGATTGGTGTTGGCAAGATTGCCTCTGTAATGGGACGTTATTATGTCATGGATAGAGATAATCGTTGGGATCGTGTTGAGAAAGCATATCGTGCTCTTGCATACGGGGAAGGTGATACTGCAGAAAACCCAGTTGTTGCCGTGCAAAATTCATATGACAAGGAAGTATATGATGAGTTCGTAATACCTTGTGTAGTGAAAGAAGACGGAAAGCCCGTAGCAACAGTTAAGGAAAATGATTCGATTATCTTCTATAACTTCAGACCCGATCGTGCAAGAGAAATAACAAGGGTATTTTGTAGTGACGATTTTAAAGGCTTTGACCTTGGTAAGGACAGAATGAATCTGACCTATGTATGCTTCTCCGAGTATGATATTACAATACCAAATAAGCTGGTAGCCTTTCATAAGGTAGCTATAGAAAACACATTTGGTCAGTTCCTTGCCAAGCATAAAATGACTCAGCTTAGACTGGCGGAGACAGAAAAATATGCTCATGTTACATTCTTCTTTAACGCAGGCATTGAGGTTCCAAATGAAGGTGAAAACAGAATTCTTGTTAATTCTCCCAAGGTTGCAACCTATGACATGCAGCCTGAAATGAGTGTATACAAGGTGTCAGAGAATTTGGTTGAAGCTATAAAGTCTGATAAATATGATGTGATTATCTGTAACTTTGCCAATCCTGATATGGTTGGACATACTGGTATAATGGAAGCTGCAGTTAAGGCAGTCGAAGCAGTTGATGAATGTGTGGGTAAGGTGTTGGAGGCACTCCTATCAGTAAACGGGCAGATGTTTCTCTGTGCAGATCATGGAAATGCGGAGCAGCTACTAGATTATAATACAAATGAGCCATTTACAGCACATACAACAAATCCAGTACCATTTATATTAATTAACTTTGATAAGGACTATACCTTAGCGGAGGAAGGTCGTTTGGCTGATATAGTTCCGACCTTGATTGATATGATGGGTATGAAGAAGCCAGATGAGATGACAGGCAAATCTCTATTATTAAAGAAATAAATTGTTCTCACGAGAAGGACATTTTACGCGGTCAATTGAAAAAGTGAATTCCAGTTTGAAAGACTAAATTCTAGAAAGAACTTGGTGAGTAAAAGACTTTTAATAAACACTACTATCTTTAGGTGATTTTTGGTATAA
>JAQVQL010000134.1 GCA_028701595.1 Herbinix sp. | reverse complement strand
AGTTAGGAAGAAATCAGTTAGTAAAAGAGCAAGGCCAATATCTATATTGGTGTATTTCTTTAGGAGCATGGCAATAACATCTGTTCCTCCGGTAGAGGAACCTATATTAAAGAGAATAGCTGACCCCACCGCAGGCAGAATTACTGCAAAGGATAGCTCAAGCATGGGCTCAGAAGTCAGAGGACTCTTAAGTGGAGCAACAAGCTCCAATAGCTGCAATGATAATGACATAAGTATGGTGCCATAGGCGGTTCTATTGCCAAATGTTTTTCCTAAGAATAAATAGCCAATTACCAGCAATAGCAGGTTTAATACTAATACAATAGTTCCCGAGCTGATAGCATTTCCCAATAGGCTGCTAAGGATAATTGCAATACCGGTTACGCCACCTATGGAAAAATTGTTAGGGAATTTGAAGAAATAGACCCCTACTACTACCAGAAGTACACCGATGGTAATCATTATATACTCTTTTATCTTGCTTTTTACTTGGTTTTGTTCTATCATAGCTACCTCCATTTCTTACTGTCATATCAACACAAATTATGATATTTACCATTGGAAAAGTCAAGCTAAATCAGATAAACCTAAAAATAGATGGAACTATATTAGGATCAATTGCGTCTAATTTTTGTAAAGCAAACAAGCAATAGAGAGGAGACATAAGATGATTAGAAGAAATTTATTAAAAACATTTGCATTAGGCCTGTGCATGTCAGCTTTATTTGCAGGAAGAATTGATCTGGGTACAGCATATGCACAGTCAGGAGGGGGAACATCACCTACACATAGAGCCGCTACATACTCGGAAGATAATGCGCTATTTGAAATACAAGCCAAGATGGATCAGTATCTATTTGTAGATCATGTTGAGGACATAGAGGCCATGGGCTTTAAGGTTATCTATACTGGAGTAGCTGATACTTATGTAGAGGTAGGCATTACACCCTACAACGACGAATATGCTGCATTTATATATGATGAATTTGGCAATGAACTAGTAAAGGTTGTAGATACTGAGGAAGTAATATTATATGATGTACCTGATAAGGCACCTGATGATATACCCGTTGATCCCGATAAAATGGGAACACCTATAATGGATATGGGGGATACAAGTTCATCCGATGGTGATAGTGATGATAAGGCTCTGATAAAGGAGAGAGAGCAGCTCTTGGCTGAGGCTGAGGATAAGTTAGATATTCAGATAGAGTCTATAGGAGAAGGCGATGAGCCTTCTGAAGATTTGGATCCAGAACTTATATGGCAGACCGGTATTGCAACTGATTTACCCCAAGGTGATACTGCAGAAGAGACTACAGAAGATGGTACTGATATAGGACTTGTATCTGCAGAGGATGATATGGTAACAATAAGCTCAACAGCTGCTGATGTTGAGAATGCGAATAAGGGATTACCTACTGTAAGCGTCATTGCTATAGTTGCAGCTGGAATACTTATAATCAGTGGAACAGCTTACACATCAGTTAAGAAGAAAACAGCTAAGAAGAATAAATAATAAAACAATAGAATGCTAACTATTAGAGTGATTTTACTAATGGTTAGCATTTTATAAGATTCGGAAAATATTGAAGATTACCGAAAGATGCTATTTACATTATATGGAATTTAATGTTATACTTGAGCATAAGAAATAATTAGTATTATGTATGATTCTTTGTGGTACAATTGGTGTGAATATGATGGCTGCGTTTAAATTGCAAATGATAGGGAAAATTAATGTTAAAGTGAGCATATCTATAGAGCAAGCAAATAGAAAGAAGGTCTAGCATGATTGTTAAGGTGTTTGAAAATGCAGATTTGTATTTAATGAATAATGAAGCAGTGCTTTTAGAGCAGGAAGCTATAAGTCAGCTGAT
Organism: Herbinix sp.; assembly: GCA_028701595.1. Classification (GTDB taxonomy): domain Bacteria; phylum Bacillota; class Clostridia; order Lachnospirales; family Lachnospiraceae; genus Mobilitalea. Next base: position 4,636 of record JAQVQL010000134.1, on the reverse strand, counting down.
ATTGTATGATGCTTACAAATCTCGTCAGAAGGCTTACGATGATAATATGGGGTTGTTCGGGGTGGTTATGGATGATGATTCAGCAATATTACATTTTTCTAATGTACCACCACGTAATTTATCAATTTATATAGAGGATGACAGTAAGGATGTCCGTCAAGCGGCTATACTTTTGGCAGATTATTTGGCAAATAATCAAATTATACCGGAGGGGATAAATGCAAAACATGAGGTATGTGAGGCCTTTATAGAGCAATTTGCAAAGTGCATTAAATGTACATTTGCAGAAAGAATGTCACTTGATATAATGGAAATTAAGCAATTAATTGACATTAAGCCCTCAGAAGGCAAGACCAGACTTGCCATACCAAATGAAGTAAAGCTTTTAACAGAGTGGATGATACAATTTCAGATTGAGGCATTAGCAAAGGAAGTGGATTATGAATCTGCATTGGTAAGCATCAGTAAGCTGATAAATAACAATAGGCTTTATGTATTTGAAAACCAAGAGCAGATATTGGTATCTATGGCGGCAGCCACTAGGCAGCTTTTTAGAGGGATAGCAATCAGCTATGTATATACACCTGAGGAACATAGGGGTATGGGATATGGCGCTACAAATATATATAACATCAGCAGAAAATATCTTAATGAAGGCAATGAATTCTGTACATTATTTGTAGACAAGAAAAATATGCTGTCAAAGCGTGCCTACGAGAAAGTTGGCTACAATGTAATAGATGATATGTATGAGTATAAACTACTTCAGGCTTAATCAGATTCTGAAGTTTCTTGTGAGGGTGCATTATGGTTATACCTGTGTACCCTTATTATATTGCTCATCTTTTGTAAGCTTTAGTCTAGAACGCTTGATTTTACTATTAGAGGATAGTAAAATACTAATTAAGCGACAATGAAATATTATATAGAGAATATTATTAAGGTAAAAATTAAAGAATAGAAAGGGATTGTGCATAATGAAGAAGATTAGATGGGGTATACTTGGGAGCGGTAATATCGCTGCAACATTTGCAACTGCACTAAATTCTATGGAAGACTCTTTACTGGAAGCAGTGGCTTCAAGAAGTGATATTCGCGCTAAGGAGTTTGCAGAGAGATTTAAGATAAAGAAATCATATGGTAGCTATGAGGAGTTAGCCAAGGATCCGGATATAGATGTCATATATATTGCGGTTCCCCATACTGAGCATAAGAATATGGCGGGGTTATGTATCAAAAATAATAAAGCAGTACTATGTGAAAAACCATTTACCATTAATAGTAAGGATAGCGAAGAATTAATAAATATGGCAAAAGAGCATGATGTGTTTCTGATGGAGGCTATGTGGACAAAATTTCTTCCTGTCAATCTTAAGGTAAAGCAATGGATTAAGGAAGGCAAGATAGGAAAGGTACTTCATATAAATGCGAAGTTTGGTTTCCATTCAGATTATGACCCGCAAAGGAGGCTATATAATCCTTCTCTTGGGGGAGGAGCCTTACTTGATGTAGGAGTATATCCTATATCCTATACTACGTTTATCCTTGAAAGGATACCAGATAAGATAATAAGCAGCGCAATTATAGGTTCAAGTGCTGTCGATGAACAGAATGTGGTTATATTCCATTATAATGATGGTATCTTGGCAGATCTTAGCTCATCAATATCTTGTGAAACAGGTGGAGACGCTTTGATTGTAGGTGAAAGAGGTATCATAAAGGTGGATAGATTCTGGTCGACTGAATCTGCGAGCTTGTATGATAACAGATATAAGTGTATAGAGGAATATAAAGAGCCATTTAAAGCAAATGGATACGAATATGAGGCTGCAGAGGTGAATCGCTGTCTTAGGGAGGGCTTAAGGATAAGTTCCCTTAATCCTCTTACGGATACACTTAGTAATATGAAATTGATGGATGAGATTCGCAAGCAATGGGGACTTGTCTATCCTGGAGAGTGAGTGGATTACTATACCATGGCAGATTTTATTTAAAGAATGAAATGTAACAAAGAAAAAATTCACAAATTTATCATAGATATTTGCTAGTATAGGCTTAAGTGATTAGATAAACATACAGATATGATAAATATTCTATATATCGGAGGTGTCAAATGGATAAGCTGAAAATATTAGTCGTTGATGATGAAAGTAGAATGAGAAAGATTGTAAAGGACTTTTTGGTACGAAGCAATTATGATGTAATTGAAGCTGAGAATGGTGAGCAGGCTCTGGATATTTTCTTTCAGACTAAGGGCATCGCATTAATTATCCTGGATATAATGATGCCAAGGATTGATGGATGGCAGGTTTGTAGGGAGATTAGGCAGTATTCTAATGTTCCCATTATCATGCTGACGGCTAAGAGTGATGAGAAGGACGAGCTATTAGGCTTTGAGCTTGGTGTGGATGAATATATTTCGAAGCCATTTAGTCCGAAGATACTTGTAGCACGAGTAGAGGCGGTACTTAGAAGAACTTCTGGTATTGACGAAGAGGTCATAGAGATAGGGGGCATAACTCTTGACAAAGCCGCCCATCAGCTAAGAATAGATGATGAACCAGTTGACCTAAGCTATAAGGAGTTTGAGCTATTAACATATTTCGTTATGAATAAGGGTGTTGCTCTCTCCAGAGAAAAGATACTTAATAATGTATGGAATTACGATTATTTTGGAGATGCAAGAACAATCGATACCCATGTAAAGAAGCTAAGAAGCAAGATGGGAGATAAGGGTAAATATATCAAAACCATCTGGGGTCTTGGATATAAGTTTGAGGTGGATTAATGAAGTATTCCATAAGACTTAAGCTAGCATTACTATTGACGGCCTTGATAGCATTTACAATCTTTATTACTTGGTTTATAAACCGCACATTTTTAGCGGATTATTACCTGCATTGTAAAAAGAATCAAATAGCAGATGTATTCTACCTTGTTGAGGATATATATTCCAAATATGAGGATGAGCTTTTTCTATCAGAGGAGGACACCATAACAGTGGAGAGGTTATCCTCTAATAGTGATGTAAATATATATGTTCTTATGTCCTTTGCTGGCGCACCACTATCAAGCTATCCGCATCCACTTGACTTTGGAGAGAGAGAAGAAGATCAGATACAGCGGCTAATTAAAAACTACATGAGTAGTGATAGTGAGCAGGTAGATAGAACAGTTATACAGGAAAAAGATAACTATAGTATTTATAGGCTGTATGACAGTCATCTAGATTCAAATTATATCGATTTGATTGGTGTGTTGGAAGATAATAAGATCGTATTTTTAAGATCTAATTTTGAAAGCATTCAGGAAAGTGTAGCACTGGCAAATCAGTTTCTGGGCTATATTGGTCTTCTGGCGGTAGTGATTGGTATAATTTCCATGCTTTTAGTAAGCAGAAGATATACAAAACCAATTCATGAAATGGCTAATATTGCAAGAAGAATGTCAGAACTGGATTTTGAGGCGAAATATTATGTTAGAAATAAGGACGAGATTGGAGAGCTGGGCAGCAGTATAAATATCTTGTCCGACAAGCTCCAGAATACCATATCGGAGCTTAAGAGCGCAAATAATGAGCTTGAGCTTGATATTCAGAAGAAGACAGAGTTGGATGAAATACGAAAAGAATTTTTATCTAATGTATCTCATGAGCTTAAGACACCTATTTCATTAATACAAGGATATGCAGAGGGCTTGATTGAAAACGTACATGATGATGAGGAGAATCGAAACTTCTATTGTGAGGTTATAATAGATGAAGCAAATAAAATGAATCAGATGGTTAAAAGGCTTTTAACCCTTAATGAGCTTGAATTTGGTAGCAATCAAGTTAATTTTGAGCGGTTTGACATTGTACAGATAATAAAGTCAGTATTGTTGTCAAATGAAATTATTATTAGGCAGAGAGAGGTTTCAGTTCGTTTTGATGAAGAGGAACCTATATATGTATGGGCGGATGAATATCTTATACAGCAGGTAGTATCAAATTATATCAGTAATGCTCTTAATTATGTGAGCGATGCAAACATAATAGAAATCAAGCTGATACGTAGAGAAAATGTGTTGCGTGTTGCTGTATTTAATACAGGCGAGAATATTCCCGAAGAGGAGCTAGATAAGCTCTGGATAAAGTTTTACAAGGTTGACAGGGCAAGGACGAGAGAGTATGGTGGTAATGGTATTGGGCTATCAATTGTTAAGGCAGTAATGAATTCACATAATAAGGAATGCGGTGTCATAAATCACTCTTCCGGTGTGGAGTTCTGGTTTGAGCTGGATACAACCTCATTATAATACTATTATTCTGGTTTTTGTTGCTGAAATATGGAATTAATGCTAAGATATTAAATAGAGGATTCCTATTGATTGGAGGCTGGACGGGTGAAGAGGCTTTTGGTAATAATTATATGTTTGTTAGGCATTACACTTACTGGGTGTATGAAAGAATATCCTTTAAATGAAGCTCAGACTGATATAGCTGCTGAGTATATGGCATATCGTTTATTAGAAAATGATAAAAAGCATTCGCTGTCATTGATTAGTTATCAGGAAGCATCAGAAATTGAAGAGGCCAAGGAGGATGCTATCCAGCACGTGCCTACAGAGATTTTCAAGGTAAATGAAGATAATACTA
>JAQVQL010000009.1 GCA_028701595.1 Herbinix sp. | reverse complement strand
GCATGATGGTCATATGGTAGAGGAATGTAATCGAGGAGATTTTACAACCGAGCAGATTGGTAGCAAGATGCTGGGTGTAGGTGTAGGAGGTAAGCAGAATGAATAGTATGAGACTAAGATTAAAAGTTTTACCACCGGTTTCTTGGATGCTCCTATTAATTATTATAATATTCAGTCTGTCATCACCTAATTATCTTTCATTATCAAATTTTCGTAATGTTTTAATACAAGCCACCCCTCTTATGATTGTGGCATTTGCACAGACTTGTATCGTTCTGACACAGGGAACAGATTTATCTCTTGGTGCACAAGTAAGCTTTGTTACTGTTATGATAGTTTATCTTGCTAAGAGGGGAGTACCCCTAATAATTAGCATGGTTATTTCAGTATTATTGGCAGTATTGATAGGTACTATAAATGGAATTATAGTTGCCAAGGGAAACATTCTACCCTTTATAGCAACCTTTGGTACACAAAATATAATTAACAGTATATCTTTATTGCTTACATCTGGTGCATCTATTTATTATCCCAGTTATACCTATAGGTTTATAGCAGAATCCACCTTCTTATTTATACCGGTGATGGTTTGGATATGTATTTTGGTTTTTGCCTTGGTTTGGATAGTGCTAAAGAAGACCAAGTTCGGAACCAATATTATCGGACTGGGCGGTAATAGGGAAGCTATGACGCTTGCAGGTATCAGTCCTGTAAAAAGCTTAATTAAGACCTATGCTTTTGCAGGATTTATCGTAGGAATAGCAGGTATTATAACACTTAGTCGCGTAGAATCTGGACAACCGACAGTAGCGGTAGGCTGGGAGTTCCAAGCAGTGGCAGCTACACTTCTTGGAGGAACATCTCTAAGAGAAGGTAAAGGTGGAGTAACAGGTACGATATTTGGTGTACTACTAATTACCATTGTAAAAAACGGACTAAATATAATTGGAATAAGATCGATATATCAGAATGCGATTATAGGTTCTATAGTTCTAGCAGCTATAATTATCGATGCAGTAATCCGTATCCGTAATAAGGAATAGGAGGAGAAAGATGACAAAACATATAGAAAAAATTAAAAGCTCCAAATCATTTTACAGTCTGATGGGCTTAATTGCATTGATCATCATATCCTCAATCATTGCACCTAACTTTAGATCATTCAATAACATGATCACAATACTTAGGCAGGCTAGCGTATTATTAATCTTAAGCTCTGGTCTTACAGCGGTTTTGCTCACCGGTGGAATGGACTTATCGGTTGGAGCAACCGCAGGCCTTATAGGATGTATATGTGCGCAGCTGATTAAAGCTGGTTTTCCCATATCTGTAGCATTTATTATTGGCATACTTATAGGTGCTTTAGTAGGATTTGTTAACGGTGTTTTAGCAGGTATTTTACCAAGCTTTATTGCAACCTACGCTACCAACTGGGTTTTAAGTGGCCTAGCCATTATAGTAATGAACGGAGCGGTTATATATGACCTTCCTAAGAACTTTACACAACTGGGGGTAGGTTATATTGGCCCCATACCAGTACTGGTTATTATAGCTACCATTATAGTAGCAATATTATATATATTACTTCAAAAAACCACATATGGAAGACAGGTATACTCCTATGGCTCAAATGCCGAAGCTGCAAGGTATTCGGGTATGCCAGTTAAAAAAATCATGATATCTACCTTTATGATTTGTAGTATATGCGCAGGAATTGCAGGAATGATCATCACAGCAAGACTAAATGCTGCTGATGCAGCCATGGGTGAGGCCTATGGACTTCAGACAGTAGCAGCCGTTGTAATCGGAGGAACTTCAATGCTTGGAGGCGAAGGCGGAGTAGGAGGAACCGTAATAGGTGCACTGATGCTTACTATCATAGTAAATATTATGAACCTAAAAGGGGTTTCATCCTTTGCACAGCCAATGGTTGTAGGTGTTGTTATCATAGCAATGGTACTTTTTGATATTAATACTAAGAGAAAACAAGAAAAGGCAGCAAACTAAATTGATTTATAATTAGGAGCAAGCTATAAGTCACCATTGTCTCTTAATTTTAGATATATATTAACAATAGCGAAATTCATATAAGAAAGGAAGATAAATATGGGATTAACAGTTAGACCACTTAATACGGGATATGTTCCCACGCATCCACTTCAATATCATTATCATCATTCATGTGCACCTTTTCTTAAGGATGTACCTAATGAAAAGATTCCTCTACCAGTATTCACATTCTTAATCGAGGGAGGAGAAAAGCTTATACTTGTTGACACGGGTATGGCTTGGACCGATAGAGCTAACAAGTATCATCATCCAGGTTCATGGCAGGATCCTGGCCAGGACATCGAATCTATGCTTAACTCAGTTGGCTATAAGCCTTCAGATGTGGACATTGTAGTATTTACACATTTACATTGGGATCACATGTTCTATCTTGAGAAGTTTGCTCATGCTAAACTTATCGTACACAAGAGAGAATATGAGTTTGCTGTAGATCCTATCCCCTTATACTATAAGTCATATGAAGCACCCGTACTTGGTGTAACCTCTCCTCTTACCGGACGTACTTTTGAATTAGTAGAGGGTGAGACAGAGATTATTCCTGGAGTTAGGGTATTCGAATCCTTTGGACATTCCCCTGGACATCAGTCCGTTGAGGTGGACACTGATGAAGGTAAATATATCTTAGCCGGAGATTCCATATTCGTATTAGGGAACCTTAATCCGATACCTGAGATTCATTATAATATCTCACCTCCGGGACGTTTCTACAACATAGTAGAGGCATGGAAGAGTATAGAATATCAGAAGGAAAGAGCAGAGGATAGTTCATTCTTACTCTTAACACATGATATGACTTTATTGGAAAGAATTAAAGAAACACCAGTTATTGGCTTAAAGAAATAATTTTCAGGAGCCCTCTGCAAGACCGTAGTAATTTTACGGTTTTGCAAGGTTGCTCTTAAGGGTTTTGGCATCATAAGGAGGGTTAGTAAAAGCTTATGAAGACTATAGTAATTATCGGAAGCTGCGATACAAAATATAAAGAAGTCAGCTATATGCGTGAAATTATAGAAAATGAAGGCATTGGTGTCCTAGTAATCGATATATCCACCGGACCTAATAAATCCTATGGCTATAATGTTTCACGAGAAGACCTCGCCTTGGCTCATGGGACCAATTGGGAAACACTTGTACCCAAGACAAAGGGTGAAAAGATTGCATTCATGGCTGAAGCAGCAGCAGCTTATGTGGATAAATTGTATGAAGAAAACAAAATGCATGGAATATTATCCGTAGGAGGTCTCCAGAATACTGTGGTTGCAACTAAGGCAATGCAAAGACTACCTATTGGCTTTCCAAAGGTAATGGCATCTACTGTTGCAAGTGGTAAGAGGTATTTTGAGAGTATAGTAGGCGGTTCCGATATTGTCGTTATTCCTTCTATCAGCGATTTTACTGGGATTAACATTGTGACACGACAAATAATATCAAATGCTTGTGCCTGCTGTATAGGTATGGTAAAAATTGCAGGTAATGTACTAAAAAAAGAAGACAAGCTTGTTGTTGGTGTTACTCTTATGGGTATTACAAACCTAGGAGCCTGTTCAGCAATAGAGGAATTAGAAAGACATGGTATAGAAGCAATAGGGTTCCATACAACAGGTATGGGCGGAGCTACTATGGAACAAATGGCTTGTGATTCTCTTATTGATGGTATATTGGACTTGACAATTCATGAAATAACCTCCTATCACTTTGGTGGTGGTTTTTCCTACAATGAAAGAGCTGAAGATAGATTGAAAAAAGCCAGTAAATGTCAGACGCCAATGGTGGTTTGCCTTGGAGGACTGGATTTTGTCGACTTTAATAAAAATGAGTTTCCAGCAAGAATGGATGAAAGAAAGTACATGATGCATAACGGCAATACTGCACATATCAAGATATTACCGGATGAAGCAAAAGAGGTAGCAGATGTAGTAGTTGAAAGACTTAATGCAATCGATTATCACATTAGGCTTTTAATCCCGACGGATGGTATGAGACATAATACACAGGTTGGTCAGGAGCTTTATTATAAGGAAGTCGATGATATCCTTATTAATAACATTAAAAACAATATGAAAAACAAGAATGTAGAAATTATTACTGTACAAGGTAATCTAGACACAATAGAATGGGGAGTTAAAGCCGCTCGTCATATGATAGACGAGCTTAGGAAGTCAGGAAGATTATCATAGACAGATCTGAGTAGTAAGGAGGATATTGAGATGAAAACAATCGTAATTGGTTGCGATAATGCAGCAGTTGGATTAAAGAATATACTTGTAGAGCATATGAAGAATAGTGGGATTATAGTGGAGGATATGGGCTGTGATACGGCAGAGGATACCACCTACTATCCCTTGATTGCAAAAAAAGTATGCGATAGGATCATTGAAAGTGATTATGCTAAAGAAGGGGTACTGATTTGTGGTACCGGAATTGGAATGGCAATGACGGCTAACAAATTTAAAGGTATAAGGGCAGCAGTTTGCCATGATATATATTCCGCAGAAAGAGCAAAATTAAGTAATAACGGTAACGTCATCTGTATGGGTGAAAGAGTTATTGGATCTGAGCTTGCAAAAAAGATGCTTGATGAGTGGTTAGGACTTTCCTTTAAGGATGGAAGCTCCACACCAAAGGTTCAAGCAATTATTGATATAGAAAGTACTAACTTAAAATAAGGGCTCAAGTGTCAGGAACGCTATACCCCCAACTCATAAACCCCCTTATATCCTGATACTTGAACCATCTATATATACAAACAGCACAAAATACGAAGGCAGAAATGAGGTAATGATGAAAAGACTGGATAAATTATATCTTGGTACAAATACGAAGATGTATAAGACTATAGCTGACACTGTAGAATTTCTTAAGAGATTAGATGATTTGACTGCAGATATTAGTAGAGATCTTTTGGAGCTATTTGTGATCCCTTCATATACTGCACTGGATCAAGCTAGAAGAACGGTCAAAGAGGAATATATCAAGCTTGGCGCTCAAAATATGTGCTGGGAAGATGAAGGTCAATTTACCGGTGAAATTTCTCCCTTAATGCTTAAGGAGATAGGTATAAATATTATTGAGATTGGCCACTCAGAACGTCGCCATATAATGGGTGAGACTGATGATATAGAAAAGAAAAAGGTATCAACGGCATTAAGACACGGATTTACACCTCTGCTGTGTATAGGAGAGACCTTAGAACAGAAGAATTATAAGATTAGTGATGAAACACTTAAGATACAGTTAAAAATTGGACTAAATGAGGTTTCTGAGCAAGAGGCAAGGAATATATGGATTGCCTATGAGCCTGTATGGGCAATTGGAGTTAATGGAATTCCTGCCGATGAAGGCTATGCCAATGAAAAGCATGGAATTATTAAGGATACCTTAGTGGAGATGTTTGGTAAGGAAATCGCTAGTGACATACCTGTATTATACGGGGGAAGTGTTAATCCCCAAAATGCAGAACCGCTTATAAAGGAAGAGAGCATTAATGGATTGTTCATAGGCAGAAGTGCTTGGCAGGCAGATAATTTCTATAAAATAATACAATCTGTATTGCCATTATTTAAATTAAAAAGGAAAATTATTTAAGGGAGTTGAAAACCATGGATAATATGGTAAAATTAATTGCAGAGGAACTTGTAATTTCATGTAAAAGAGCTTACAAGAGAGGGATTCAAACTGGAAGCGGTGGTAATGTCAGTGCACGGATTCCTGATAAGGAATTAATGATTGTCAAGGAAAGTGGAAGCTCTCTGGGAGACAGTACCGCTGAGGGATTTGTTATAACTGATTTTGATGGAAACATGGTAGAAGGCACAGGAAAGCCAACTAGGGAAGCGTTTTTACATGGGCTTCTGTATAAACTATGTCCGGAGGTTAATGCTATAGTACATTTTCATGCACCCTATGCTATAGGTTGGGCTTCGACTGGTAAATATTTGCCAAGAACAACCTGGCATTCAAAGCTTAAGTTAGAAGCCGATATCCCTATAATTGACATACCCTCGGCAATGGTTAGAGAGGAAGACTCGCCTATAATAGAAAAAATATTGATGGATAATCCTAAGCTAACCGGATTTGTATTAGTAGATCACGGTATAGTAGCTATGGACAAGGATCCTCTTAATGCACTTCACAATGCTGAGCTTATAGAAGAAACTGCCCAGATTGCCATATTAAAGGAAGTGGTTGGTAAGCTCGGACTATAAAATCGTAGAATAGGATGGTTGATGAAAACATGGATTTGAACATGCGTATTACAATGAACAATATGAATTCAGATGTTATTCACCATAATAAGCTTCCTGATTTGGTTCTTGGAAAACTCATGGATTGGATTATGGACGGAAAGTTACATATGGGAGAAAAGCTGAATACCGAAGAGTTGGCAAACCAATTAGGGGTAAGTCGTATGCCTATCCGTGAAGCATTGAGTAATTTGGAGAAAATGGGTTTAGCAGAATCTGTTCCTTATGTTGGAACCAGATTGATTAAGTTGACAAAGGATGATGTAAAACAGATTTATATAGCCAGGCAGGCATTAGAACCTGTTGCTGCCAGCTACGCATGTAAGAATGTAACCAAAGAGCATATTGAACTGCTTCATAAAATAAATTGTCAATATAAGGTCACGGTATGTCAGGACGATGTGTCTGCAAAGGATGTATACAAGCTAAATCGTTACTATCATTTTACAATCTATAGTATAAGTGGCTTAAACAGAATATGTTCAATGATTGAATCCTTATGGGATAGCGTATCCTTCTTTAAGTTGATTTATGGGCAGAAGTTCATCAACAATAATGAATCTCGTGAGAAAATGATGAATGAGCATGACAGCTATCTTGAAGCCTTAAAGGGGAAGGATTCAGAGAAGATTTATAATCTACTTTGGAAGAACTTATCTGTAAGAACTGAGGATATTCCCTACGATGCCACTGCATATTTTGAGGAGTAATATTACTATCTACTTCTATGGATAGGAGAAGGATTAATGGACCAATATTTATATAGTCTCCCGGAGAATATTAGGGAGAAGGATTATATCGTTGCAACATATTATATTAAGATAGATAAGGATGTGGATATTGTCAAAAAAGCATCCTCTCTTGCAATAGGACAAACCATAGGGACCTGGATTCCTGTACCAGGAATTACAGATGCACTAAGAGAAAGATACATGGGAAAGGTTATACAGATATATGATGTACCGGCTATTGATCTTTCAACCCAGATAAATGAGGAAGAAAGACAGTATCTAATTCAAATAGCATATCCAACTGTTAATTTTGCAGCGGATTTTCCCTTACTCATTACGGCTCTCTTAGGAAACGATGCTTCTACATCAGCCCAGGTTAAATTGCTTGATATTGAGTTTCCAAAAGCATTTGCTGAGAGCTTCATAGGACCTAGATATGGAATAGAAGGTATTCGCCGTATAATCGGTGTAGAAGATAGACCACTGCTTCTTAATATGATTAAGCCTTGCACAGGCTTAAGGCCAGAGGAGGCCTCAAAGATATTCTATGAGACAGCACTGGGTGAGGTTGATATGATCAAGGATGATGAGCTCCTTGGTAGCCCAAGCTATAGTAGAGCATATGATAGGGTGAAAGAATTCAAGAAAGCCGCAGAGGCTGCATATGAAAAGACAGGCAGAAAGGTTCTGTATCTGGCAAATGTTACAGACGGATCCTTTACCATTATGGATACAATAAGAAGAGTTATTGAGGCTGGTGCTGAGGCGATTATGGTAAATTTTGCAGCGGTGGGTTACAGTATGCTTACACAAATTGCACGAACCGTTGACTTACCTATATTAGCTCACTGTGCAGGAGCGGGAATGTTCTATGAGGGTACTCAAAGTGGCATGAGCTCCACACTAGCAGTTGGAAAGCTAACTAGATTAGCCGGCGCTGATACGGTTATGGTTAATACTCCTTACGGTGGTTATCCCATGCTTCACCAAAAATATTTACAGATTATTCAGCAGTTAACACTCCCCTTATATAATATCAAGCCTACAATGCCTTCGATTGGAGGAGGAGTTCATCCAGGGATGGTAGAGAAATACATGAATGAACTAGGAAATGATATTATTTTAGCCGCAGGAGGTGCAATTCAGGGGCATCCTATGGGAGCTGCTGCCGGTGCTAATGCGATGATGCAGGCAATAAAGGCCATAATGGCTGGAGATGACATAGAAGTGACTGCTAAGGAAAATGAAGAGCTGTCAATGGCGCTTAAGCTATGGAACAATAAATAATTATCATACTATCAATCTTTTAGAATATAGGGATAAATAAAAAGATAAGCAAACAATGCTATTGGTTGCTTATCTTTTTTGTTGTATCACCAATAAAACCACCTGCTATGCAGGTGGAACCCGACAGCTTTAGCTTCAAGAAAACACCTCCAGTGTTATAATATGTGTAGGTTCGCCAACCACACAAAATAACAAAGGAGGTAGTCCAATTGGATATGAATAGTTTATCACATACCAAGTGGGAATGTAAGTATCACAGAGTATTTGCACCTAAATTTAGAAGACAAGTAATATATGGAAAACTAAAAAATGATGTAGCAAATATATTAAGGACCTTATGTAAGAGAAAAGGAGTAGAAATTATAGAAGCAGAATATTGTAGGGATCATGTACACATGTTAGTAAGAATACCACCAAGCATAAGTGTATCAAGCTTTATGGGGTACTTAAAAGGAAAAAATGCAAAAAATCGAAGAATATATAAGAAGCCAATTACAAGAAGATTTGACAACTGATCAAATAACATTAAAGGAATATATGGACCCGTTTACGGGTGAGCCGGCAAACAAAGACAAGAGAAAGTAGCCCTTCAGGGCAAGTCAGGGAATAAGGTGCGGCTGGCGAACTTATTTAGAGAGTCTTTAGACTCAAGCCGGTACCAGCCCTTATAGGGCTGAGCAAACCACCGGCTAAGCCGGTGGTCATGATTATTATATTCACATCAATATTTTCCAAAGATGATAATTGTTCTCGTTTTGTCTTGACATAGATATTGTACTTATGTATAATATGAACACAACATATTGTGCTTTGAATTAGAACCATACTTAATGAATGGTAATTAAATATAAAAGCATAATAATAAACCTTGTATGTGGATATATCGGATTGGAGGAAGTATATGGAGCATTTATTGTCTGAAAAATTCTTAAGTATATATAGTGATTTGAAGAGCCCACTCAGCCATATTGGTGAGTTTGTATATCTTAGAACATATTCAAGATATCTGGAGGAGAAAAAAAGGCGGGAGACTTGGTTTGAGACGGTTCTTAGAACCATAGAGTATAATATCAACCTAGGCATTAAGCATAAGAAGAGGATGGGTCAAAGCATTAATATGGAAGAGGAGGTAAAAGAAGCTGAACTGCTTTTTGACAGGCTCTTTAATCTAAAGACCTTTACATCAGGAAGAACGCTGTACATGGGTGGCACCGAGGTGGTGGAGAAGTATCCCTTGTCCAATTACAATTGTGCTTTCACTAATATTGAAAAATTCTCTGATTTAGTGGATGTGTTTTATCTTCTAATGGTAGGTAGTGGTGTCGGAGTTCGTATAACAAGAGAGATGGTAGATAAGCTTCCAAGGGTTCGTGGTGTCAGCCTTGAGGGTAGATATGACGATACGGTTAGAGCCAATACCCCTAAGGAGGATATGGAGGATACTAGGTGCATCCTCGATAAGAGTGATAACTCAATTGCTGTTATTTTAGTTGGTGACAGCAAGGAGGGTTGGTGTGATGCCCTGGAAAGCTTTTTTAAGGTGCTATCTTTAGATGAATATAAGAATGTTAAAAGAGTAATTATTGACTATAGCTATGTAAGACCCGAGGGTGAGAGATTAAGAAGATTTGGTGGAAGAGCATCAGGCCATAAGTCTATTAAGAGGATGTTTGAGAAGATAAACAAGGTAATTAACAGGAGAGATAATGGAATCCTTCAAACTCTTGATGTACTAGATATTGCAACTGTGATCAGCGAGAATGTAGTATCTGGCGGTGTAAGAAGAAGTGCGATGATGGTTATATGTGATGAGGATGATGATGAGGTTATTAATGCCAAACGTAACATTTATAAGGTAGTTGATGGAAAATGGATAGAGGATACGGATATTTCTCATAGAAAAATGAGTAATAATTCAATCCTATATAATCATCGTCCACCTTTAGAGAGAATAAAGGAAATTATAGATTCGATTAAAGTAAACGGGGAGCCAGGCTTTATTAACGGTGCCGAAGCTCTTCGGAGAAAGCCAACTTTTAGTGGCTGTAATCCATGTGGGGAAATTTTGCTTCAATCAAAGCAGTGCTGCAATCTTACAACTAATAATCTTATGGGCTTTGTAAAGGACTCTGTTCTTGATGAAGAACAGCTTATAGATACTATAAAACTCTCCACAAGAGTAGCCATAAGAATGACTTTGGTTGATGTAGAGCTACCTGAGTGGAATGAGGTTATGCAAGAAGACAGAATAATAGGAATATCGCTTACAGGAATGATGGATATGGTTAATAAGACTGGTATGAGCTATGATTATCTGGCCGATTTACTTAAGAGGCTTCGTAAGGAGGTTCATAATGAAGGTAATAGCTACTCTGCCATGCTAGGCATTAAGCCTCCAAAGCTTATGACAACCATAAAGCCTGAGGGCAGCCTATCCACACTTCCCTGCGTAAGTAGCGGGATACATTTTGCTCACTCTAATTATTATATACGAAGAATTAGAATATCGGTTACAGATCCTTTATATAAGATGGTAGAAGCAGAAGGAAGCTTCCCCATATATAATGAGAACGGCCAGACAGATGAGAATTGCACAATAAAGGTTATTGAATTTCCTATTAAGGCACCTGAGGGAAGAACAAAGTATGATGTAGGTGCTATCGAACAGCTGGAGCTTTATAAGATGTCCATGGAGAACTGGTCTGATCATAATTCATCCATAACAGTTCATGTAAGAGATCATGAATGGGAGGATGTGACACAGTGGTTGTACGATAATTTTGACTGTGTTGTAGGAATTACCTTCCTTCCGCTTATGGAGGAGACATATCCGCTTCTTCCTTATGAAACTACCACGAAAGAGGATTACGAGAAGCGTATTAGTCAGGTTAAGCCTATAAACTATGATTTGTTGGCGAGTTATGATAATAACGAACAGCATGATATTATTGATGCAGAGTGTGAAACCGGAGCTTGTCCTATCAGATAACGAGGAATAGGACGCCTCATTATGGCATAAAATGTGCTAAGGATACCCATAATGGGAGGGAGCCATTTGCCAAGAAATCGGGTTCTTGTATATGATAAGGTCTTGGAGCAGGATATGTATTATAAAGGAGTTGTTATACTTAGCTATACAGTTAGATATCCCTGCTTTAGCTCGTATTGTTATCAAACTACACTCGATAAGATAAACCACTATTATCGGACTGAAAGCTATATGTATGTTAAAACCAATATAAGAAAGCTGTTTCAAACGGCGATGGTAGAATATGAATATGCTGTGGCGAATGATTTCCCAGTAAGACCCTTCGATGTGGTAACCGTCTATGATGTGACATATAATAAAGATTGTGTTCTTAGCTTATATTTTGACAGATATGAATATACGGGAGGAGCCCATGGAATAACAAGCAGAACCTCGGATACCTGGAATATTGCTCATAGCACCTTAATAGGATTGAAGGAGTTGTTTTTGATACAGGATGATGTAAATGCTTTTGTAACAGATGCCATAGATGAACAAATTGATCATCTGGCTATGACAGAGGTTGAGGCTTTCCCATATTTCGAGAATTACGAAGCTCTTGTAAAGGAAAACTTTAAAAGGAATAATTTTTATTTGAATAGTAGAGGCGTCATGGTATATTTTCAACAATATGAGATTGCACCATATGCTACGGGAATTCCAGAATTTTTGTTACCATATGGAATTGGTGGTCCAATTCGCCCAAGATACTGCTAAATAATAGGATGTCTCGAAAAGCTTATGTAGCTGTTTCGAGACATCCTTTTATTTTTTCCATACACTTGGTGAGAATAATAGCAGCATGGGGAATATCTCAAGCCTTCCGGCCAACATATTAAACATAAATACTATTTTTGATATATCTGAGAAGGAAGAAAAATTTCCTGTAGGTCCAACCACTTCTAACCCCGGCCCTATATTATTAAGTGTTGCTAATACAGCTGTAAAATTAGTGGTAAAGTCAAAATTATCTAGGGACACAATAAGTAGTGAAGAAGCAAATATTATCATATAGACAACAAAAAAAACATTTACCGAGCGTACGGTTTCGTTTTCCAGTCTCTTATTGTTGAGCTTAATAACCTTAATACTTCGCTTATGAATCAAATAAGATAGCTCTTTGCCTATGGTTTTAAACAGTATAACTATACGAGAGACCTTTATTCCCCCGCCTGTACTACCTGCACAGGCACCCATAAACATTAGAAGAACAAGTATTGTTTTTGAGAAAGTAGGCCAATAGTTAAAATCGACGGATGAAAACCCGGTTGAGGTCATAATGGAGGAAACTTGAAAGGCTGCATGTTGTATAGATGAGAAAAACCCTTTAAGGCCACCCGTGTTTAGCGATATCAGTAAAATGGCTGATACAGCAGAGATAAAATACCATTTTATTTCTTCTATTTTAAGAGCATCCTTTGCTTTTTTTAAAATAATTAAATAGTAAAAGTTAAAATTAATGCCATATAAAAACATGAATACAGCAATAACTCCTTGAACATATGGCGAGTATGACATGATACTATCATTTTTTATACCAAATCCACCTGTACCTGCGGAACCGAAGGTAAGTGTCATAGCATCAAACAGCGGGAGCTTCCCTACCAGAAGAAATAGTATCTGTAGTATAGTCATTCCAATGTAAATTCCATAAAGAAGGGAAGCGCTTGATTTCATCCTAGGTACAAGCTTTTCCACAGAAGGTCCTGGACTTTCTGCACGCATTATATGCATGCTTTCTCCTTTTGCCAAAGGAAGAATGGCAAGAATAAACACTAAGACGCCCATACCCCCTATCCAATGGGTAAAGCTTCGCCAAAATAACATACAATAATCTAAAGCCTCGACATCATTTAGGATGCTGGAGCCGGTGGTTGTAAATCCAGATATTATTTCAAAAAGAGCATCAACAAAATGGGGTATCTGACCACTTATATAAAGCGGAATTGTACCTATGATACTAAGTAATATCCATCCCAAAGCAACTGATATAAAGCCTTCCTTGGCATAAAAAACTCTGCTTTTTGGTTTTTTTATAGATAATGGTATTCCAATAATAAGACAAATTCCAATTGTAATCAGAAATGAGAACCCGCTTTTTTCACCATAAATAATGGCTACTATAATCGGTAGAACCATAAAGGCTGCTTCAAAATTCAAAATCCATCCCAAAATATGTAGTATAATTGACTTGTTCATGACAGCTCCTTATTATAGATTAATTTATATAACGATTAACGACTAAATGCATCGTTTATAACAAAATATCATTCAAATCATCCAGTCCTTTATTTGTTGTCACAATTATTACGGTGTCACCTAACTGGATATGGTCTTGACCATTGGGAATTATTATTTTGCCCTTACGGTTAATGCAGCTTACAAGAAGATTAGGTTTAAGCTGAAGCTTTTCAAGCGGCACGCCAAGAAGCTTGGCATTATTCCTAACAAAAAACTCCAGAGCCTCTACTTTATTTTCAACGATGTTATATAAGGTCTCAACATTACTTCCTTTAGTGTTTTGCATAGCTCTTACATGCTGGAGTATACGATCAGCGGTTATCAACTTGGGATTTACTATAATTCCAAGAGGCATTTCAACTACAATATCGTCATAGGTCATGCGGGATATCTTGGTGAAGACCTTTGCTTCAGAGCGCTTTTTGGCGTATAGAGACAGTAATATATTTTCCTCGTCATAGTTAGTTAAGGCTGCAAAGGCCTCTGTATCCTCCAAGCCCTCCTCTAAAAGGACATTTTTATAGGTTGCATTTGCGTTTATAATCAAAGCCTCGGGCAGCAGATCACTTAGCTCCTCACAACGCTCAGAATTTTGTTCAATAATAGTTACATTAATATCTGAGTTTATTAATCTTTTGGCAAGGTATAAAGCCATGGTACCGCCACCGATTATCATTACTTTTCTAATTTTATGAATATACATATCTATTTTTTGAAAAAAATCCATTGAATCTCTAGGAGATGCAACAAAGGATATTATATCATTTGCGCGAAGTTCAAAATTACCGGAAGGAATAAAGACCTGATCCTCTCGTTCAACAGCACAGACTAATACCTTACAACGAAGTTTACTAAATATATTAATGACTTTCATTTTATCTAGAACAGAATTTGGGGGCACATGAAACTTAAGTAATTCTACCTTGCCTTTTGCAAAAGTATCTATTTCAATGGCAGAAGGAAGCTTGATTAAGCGTGCCATGGTAGTAGCAGTTTCTAACTCGGGATTAATGGTCATTGAAAGCCCCAGTTCTTCCTTGATAAATACAATTTCATCATTATAGTGCGGGTTGCGTACTCTTGCTATGGTATGACAGTTGCTGGCTTTTCGTGCAATTAAACAGCACAGAAGGTTTAGCTCATCTGAACCTGTCACAGCAATTAAAAGATGTGCTTTTTCGATACCCGCTTCAAGCAGAACATGATAGCTTGCTCCGCTACCAACTATACCCATAACATCCAAAGAGGTTGTTACGTCATTGATTACAGCGGCTCTATTGTCAATTATAACTATATCATGGCCTTCCAAGTTTAGCTGTTCGGCTAGGGTTACTCCTACCTTGCCGCAACCTACTATAATAATATTCATGTCTTTGTTCCTTTCATAGCAATCTATATTTATCTTATAAATGATTATAACACTTGTCATATGAAATACCAGTATTATTTATGCTCACCTGTAAATAGATTGGGCCTGTCCTAATCATATGTTTACTCATAGGATGAGAAATATATGTTATAGACAGACCCATTCTATAATTAACAAGAAATCAACTATTCTCCGCCTGGACCGCTGCGTCCAGGTGAATTATCAGGTACCTCTGCATGGGTATTCCTTACGGAGCTTCTAGACTGATTTTTGCTGCTACTTTTTGATGAATTTTTGTTGGTGTTCTTAAAATTATTATTCTTATTCTTTGCCATAATATCTCCTTCCTTAATAAAATAAATAGAGTCATTTACTATTATTTCAGGAAATTGAAATATTATACAATAAAGTAGGGGAAATTAGTCAACTGATGTGATACGTCCCATTCTTAGATTACCGATGGCTTTATTATTTAACTCAAATGTATGCTTTGGAAGAATATTGTTGATGTATTCCTCAGAAAAGGCTTCCTCTTCTTTTTTCTTTATAGCATCAAGTACGGTGCGATCATAGGTTTCTGTAGAGTTATTATTTATCATTCGAACCACATAATAACCATCCTCTTCTTCAACCACGTCTGTAATGTCATTATTTTCCATTGCCAGCATTTTATTCATTAGATCCTCAGAGAAGGAGGTGTCCTTAGCTAAAAAATTATCTGTTGTATATTTGAGCTCCTTTTCGTCCTCGGGGATTAAGGTAGACCAATCCTCTGTGTTTATGGCCTTCTCCCTTAGGCTTGTAATCTTATCTAGAGCGGCCTTTTTATCTGCATCATTAAGAGGAGTCTTGGAGTAATCTTCTTCATTTGTCTTAACAGTAGAAATATAGAGAGTCTCAATATCATATTGTTTATAATCATTATAGGGTATTCCTGCTTCTATTTCCTTATCATTAATGTCAAAGGAATCTACGACATCCTGTTTAAAGCGAGTAGCCAATGTATTTTTTGTAAAGACACTCTTAAGGTATTCCGTTGTAAAGCCGTTCTTTTTAATGAACTTATCACTTAAGCCCCCATCATTAAGAGCTGAGTCGATACTTTCATCAATCTTATCAATCTCTTCCTGCGTAAGAGCATAGCCATTTGCTATTGCTTCGTTATAAAGAATTTCTTCATATACTACATTATTGATTGCTTCAAGCTTTGCATAGTCGCGAACAGTCATATCTGAGCCATCACTGTAGGGTGAATCCAAATAGGAGCCACCATACAATTGGTTGATATAATTGTAGGTCGATTCTGTATTGTAGAATTGATAGGTCAAGTCCTCGAGGTAATATTTTTTGTCGTCAATGGTTACCAGGGGTCTTTTATATAGTTGATCAAACAGAACACCAACAACTAATGCCAATCCCAGTATAGTTCCAACGACAATCCATACCTTCGGACTGATGGTAAACTGTTTTTTGCCAGCTTTTTTAGAGCCTTTAATAGGTTTTTTAGATTTGTTCACTTTACTACCTCCATAGTATTCTCATGATGATTATTTTAACCATTTCCTGAAAGAAGTCAATAGATGCGATGCTTATTTCACAAATTATTAAAACATAAAATAGAATTTGCTATTATTAATAGTAATTTAAATAACTTTTAAATCGTGATATTAATATGCTATAATTATTTGGAAGTTAAAAGCAAAAAAATAGTTAATACTCAGAGTAGAAGGAATTAAATTTAGGATTGGGGTAGCAGTATGGAAGCTTATAATATGAGAGCAATTCAGATTATGAATGAAGTAAATAATGTAGTTATAGGCAAAAGGGTTATTATCGGAAAGGTCCTTACAGCTATTTTAGCAAAGGGACATATTCTTTTAGAGGATTATCCAGGCGTAGGAAAGACCACATTGGCGTTGGCGTTTTCAAAGGCCATGGCACTTAAGCATAATAGACTTCAATTTACTCCCGATGTATTACCTACGGATGTGGTAGGCTTTAATCTACTATCTAAGGATGGTGAAAGCTATCAGTACAAGCCCGGAGCGATTATGTGTAATTTGTTTTTGGCGGATGAGATTAACAGAACATCCAGCAAGACACAGTCTGCATTACTGGAGGTAATGGAAGAGGGAAAGGTTACTGTTGATAGTGTTACAAGAGATGTACCGAAGCCCTTTGTTGTTATGGCCACACAGAATCCAATCGGCTCCATAGGAACTCAGATGCTACCCGAGTCACAGCTTGATAGATTTATGATAAGACTCTCTATGGGATATCCCGATGTCAAAAGTGAAATTGGTATATTAAAGCAAAGACAGAATTCAAATCCCTTGGAGAATGTAGTCCGTGTGGTAGAAAAGGATGAGATACTTCAAATGCAGAATATGGTGGAGGAGGTCTATATCCATGATTCCATATATGAATATATAACTTTTTTGGTGCAACAAACCAGAGAAAACCCATTAATTGAATTAGGGGTCAGTCCGAGAGGCTCCCTGGCAATAATGAATATGGTAAAGGCTACGGCTTTCTTAAGTGGAAGGGACTATGTAGTTCCCTCGGATGTCGGGTATATTTTTAAGGATGTGTCTGCACACAGAATGATACTAAAGGCTAAAGCGAGAGTTAATAATATAAGAGTGGACAACCTTTTGAATGATATTTTAAGGATAGTTAAACCGCCGAAAATTATTACCAAAGGGACCGCCAAAGAGCATATCGATTATAGTAAGAGGGTATAGTTTGTTGCTTTTTAGAAAGGCATGGTTATTGTTATGCTGCTAAATAAATTTAGATATTTGCTAATTATTATGATTACAGGATTACTGGCTATTTTATATAATGAATATTTTATGGGAATCCTATTTCTTACTGTAATGATTTTGCCCTTTCTCTTATTTGCCATTCTAAGCTATGTATATGGAAAGCTATCTTATGAGCTGATTTCAGTTGTCCATGTAGTAGGCAAGGGAGATAATATTCCCATATCAATACAGCTGAGTAATCCAACGATATTTCCAATTCTAAACATATGCATTACAATGAGCTACTATAATACATTTTCCAATAAGAATAAGAGTTGCAAACAGGAGTTTTATGTAACCGTTGACAAGCGAACAACAACAACGGTTACATGTAATTTGATGTCTGAGCATACGGGAAATCTTAACGTATCAATCACCAAGGTACGAGTGTTTGACTACCTGAAGCTGTTTTCCTTAAGGAAAAGAAAGCCCATAGAAATAAAAGTGGCAGTTCTTCCTTTATATTATGAATTAACAGAGGATTATCTTGAGAATGGCTCCAAGATGCTGGTGGAAAGTGATAATTATTCAACTATAAAAGGCGGAGATGATCCTTCCGAGGTCTTTGCTATCAGGGAGTACAGGGAGGGCGATCGTCCTGGGAGGATACATTGGAAGCTTAGCATAAAGCAAAATCAGCTGATGATAAAGGATTTCAGTGAGCCTATGAATTGCTCTGTTGTGGTATTTGCAGATCTCTATATAGGGAGGGAACATGAGATACTTGAAGCCGTAGACTCTATATTGGAATGTGCTCTTTCTTTATCATATTCGTTTTTATTAAAAGGACAAATTCATTATTTTACCTGGTATGATAAGAATTTTGGTACATGTCGTAGGGTTAGAATTGTGTATGAAAAGGATTTATTCGAGGCGGTCGATGGGCTGCTTAGCTGTGGTCCCTATACCGAGGATGTAGATATGGCAGCAGCTTATTACGCAGAGTATCCAAATGATCAATATACTGATTTATTTATTATTACGAAGATGGTTACACATAAACTGCTGGAATCACTTATATTAATAAAAGCCGTAGATAGACAGATTCTATATATGAAGGGAGCAGATCATGCCCTTTCCCAAAGCATATTGGAAAGGATTAATTTGGAGGGTTTAAAGCTGAGCTTGAAATGATGGTGAGTGAATGATAAAAAAGAGTAATGACGGTATTACATTTGATAATACAGTTTTTCTATCTGAAGAGCGTAATAGAAAGTTTCCCTTATATATGAGGCTGCTACAGGCAGCAGTCATATTTATCGGAAGCTATTGTTTCGTAACTATTTTTACAGGGGCTATTGATTTACAGTTTATTAGCAGCCAACTTATTATATCAATAATCATTTCTGGTTCAGTGATATATATTTTGTTATTATTTTTAAAATATGATTTTATTAAAGCCATATTGGTATTACTCATATATGGAGGTCTTATATATTATCGATATGAACGATTAAAAAATGGTTTTTATCTATTGGAGAATGCCATTATTAAGCATGCAAGTTTTTATTATAACTTCCCTGAGTTTAGCTTTGTTGCTAATAGGAGTACGGCTATCGAGGACATAACTCTACTACTTATCATAATAATTATACCAGTGGTAATCTTTCTTACAATATCCTTGCTTCGCAGTAAATGGAAGCTACTAAGCTATACAATTATGCTGTTTCCGGTAATAGTAAGCTTAGCGGTAGGTGTTACTCCCCATGAGGTGGATTTGTTAGCCTTAATGCTGGTTTTTCTTTTCATTCTAATATCAAATGGATTTTCACATGCCAAATCCTCGCCGCACGATACAATTGGCAAGGATAGGGAGAGCATGATTTACCGTATCAGTATAAGGTCTGCTTCTATATTTTGTCTGGCGACGCTCCTGCTGTTTTTTATTTTAAAGCAGTTTGTTCCGGTTGAAAAATATAAGAGTTATAAGGGCATTGATGAGGCTAAGGCAAGAATACAAAGCGTTATGATGGAATTTCCAAATTATGATATAGCAGATAAGCTTAGGGATATTAAGTGGAATGTTCGTCCTAGTAGAAAAGTAAGCCCAGGCGGACTTAACTTAGGAAAGCTCGGCAGTGTTGATCAGGTAAGTTTTGATGATACTGAGCACCTACAAGTAACGGCACCCTTACAATCGATTATTGAGGGTATATATTTAAAGGGTTATATAGGAAGCGAGTATACCGGAGACAGTTGGGAGACTCATTCTAGGCAAACCAGAAAAAGCTATGCGAAGATGATGGAAGATAAATCACAGGAGGAATATAATCCTGCCACAGGAAGTTCATTATTACTATGTAATTTTCCCTATAGATTTTATGTTAATCATGGAAGGATTGATATTAACTATATAAATGCAAACAAGAATTATGCATATGCCCCTTATTTCACTATTTTTAGGGAAAAGGACGGTGTTAGCTTTGATTATGATTTAGCTGCTGTAACTGACAAGGATATTAAGCAGGCTAGCTATGATTATAGCTATAATCTATTAGATATTACAGAATGTATTAATACTGACTTTGGAATACCATCGGAAACCAATTATAGTCAAAGCGAAAGGATATATCGTGAATTCGTTTATGATACCTATATGAAACTTCCTGAGGAAGGACTTAATAGGTTAAAGCATGATTTTTCTGGAGAGCAGGTAGGGTCTGCCGCAGAGAACCTCCAAGACGCAATAGAGTATGTTAAGAATTATTTGAACCAGTTCACTTACACTCTATCTCCGGGAAGACTTCCAAAGGGAAAGGATTTTGTAGAGTATTTTCTATATGAGAACAAAATAGGATACTGCTCACACTTTGCATCGGCAGGTGCACTTATGCTTAGGGCTATGGGTTACCCTAGCAGATATGTTGAAGGATACGCCATAAGTAGGTCTGATTTAATGAATCAAGTAATGATTTCATATATAGGTGATGAGACTGATATCGTAGAGATAGTAGTTAAGGATTATAATGCTCATGCCTGGGTAGAGGTATATATAGATGGATTTGGATGGATTCCTGTGGAATTTACCATAGGCTCGGGCATGGAGGATGTGGTGGATGCAATAGGTGACATCGATCAGCCGCTTAGAGGAAATATAGAAGGGGATTCTTTCATACCTACAGATAAGCAGCCAAGTCCTACACTTTTGCCAGAAGAGGATATAAATCCGTCAGCTCCTGAGCTGGTCCAGGATGAGGACGTAAAGGGTAGTGGACTAATGAAGAAGGATGATGCTAATGCTCAAACCGAATATTTTTGGTATTTAGGAGCTGCCTTACTACTTGTAATTTTGTCTGGTGCAATTTCATATAGCTTACTTATTTCTAAGAGAAATAAGGACATGACAGATGAAGGTTATAGTAAAAAAGCATTAAGACTTTACAAAAAAGTGGAGAGCTTGTTTATTCTTAATCAAGGCTTGCCAAAGAAGTCCAAGAGCCTTGAAGAGGAGGAGGAGTATGCCAAGGAACACTTAACTCTGGTTTCAGTAGAAGAATTTGAAGCATGTATGGAGAGTGTAAGAAAAGCAAGGTTTGGAAAGGAATCAATCAGTCCTATGGAATATATGAAGGTCGAGCGCTTTTATGAAAACCTTAGGGGCAGAATATATGAAGGCCTCCCTCTTATAAAAAAAGCATATTTCAAGATCCTACAAAAAACCTCATAGTTAATAAAATCGATGATTAAAATCAGCTTAAATTTTAGTAAAAAAAACACAATTTTGGAATATAGTATGATATACTGACTTTAAGTCCTATGGAAGGGAAATGATAGATATAGAAAGAAGGGATGTATACTATGAAGAAAATTATAACGATTAGTAGACAGTATGGAAGCGGCGGAAGGGAAATAGGAGAAAAGCTGGCAAAAAAGCTTGGAATTCCCTTCTATGACAAGGAATTGATTACAAGAGCAGCAAAGGAAAGCGGCTTTTCGGAAGCTGTATTTGAGAATGTGGAGAAAAAGGCTTCCAATAGTCTCCTATATTCAATAGCTATGGGCATGAACGCATATGGTAATCATGATATTGGCTTTACCAATCTATCCTTGGATGACCAAGTATATCTGGCTCAATCAAATGTGATTCGCAAACTTGCAATGGAAGGACCTAGTGTCATAGTTGGTAGATGTGCGGATTATATATTAAGGGATCAAACTGATGTAATTCATGTATTTGTTTGGGCAGATTTGTCCTTTAGAAAAGAAAGAGCGGTTAATCTATATAATATGCAAGGGGAAAAGGCAGAGGAGAACATAATAAAGTTTGATAAACGAAGGGCTAACTATTATAACTACCATGCTAGTGAAAAATGGGGTCGAGCAGAAAACTACCATTTATCTATACGTAGCGACTATGTCGGAATTGACAATTCGGTAGAACTACTGGCAGATTACATTGAATTTAGCGAAAGGGGATAGCATATATAGTATGAAGCTTCGGGACAAAGTTAATCGAAAATATATGCAAATATCGCTATATGTAATAATTACCGCGATTATAATATATATACTTTCGCAAATAGTAAAAACTGCACCAATAATAATTATTTTTATAATGGATAAATTAAGCTGGCTACTAAGGGTGGCCAGGCCCGTGATCATGGGATTTGTCTTTGCATATCTTATGGATCCGGTGGTCAACTTTATTGAATCAAAATTCCGTAAGTTTAAGTTGTTTAAAAAGATGAAGAGGCCAAGAACCTGGGCAGCGGTCTTATCTGTTCTTGTCTTTTTTATAGCTATAGTCGGTTTAATATCACTACTGATTTTCAGCGTGACAGATCAGCTTAGATTGGCAAATTTTGATGATATTATTGCCCTGGCCGAAGGGTATAGGAATAGTCTGGAGTCTTTTTATGATTCGATTCTTCAGAATATGGAGAAATTGGATATCCAATCTAGTCAGCTGGAACAGTATGTAGAGGACACTTTGAAGGTAATATTAAATGTATTAACGGATTTTGCAGAAAGCACTGTAAACACCATTAAAAATATATCCGAATATCTGACCACAATAATATTTGGATTTATTATAGGCTTTTATTTCATAATTGATGGAAAGATGTTTTCTCTATATTTGAAGAAGACCGCAAATGCTTTACTCTCTAAGAACACTAACAGAAAGATATCCATTGCTCTTAAAGACCTGGACTATGCTTTTTCTGGATACACAAGAGGGCAGCTGACTGATGCTTTCGTAATGATGATACTAATAAGCCTTACACTGTCAATAACAGGAGTTAAGTTTGCTTTAGTAATAGGTATATTTGCTGGAATAGGAAATCTAATTCCATATTTCGGACCTATTGTTGCATATTTCAGTACAGCTATAGTATGTATTATAAATGGGGAGATGCAAAAGCTTGTTTTATCTATCATATTACTAATTGTTATCCAATTTGTTGACGGGAATTTTATTGGACCAAAGCTCCTAAGCCGATCCATTAAGATACATCCTCTTATTATAATTGTTTCTTTAATATTTGGTAGTGCCATTGGTGGGTTTTTAGGAATGTTATTAGCAGTACCGATTGGTGCATATTTAAAGCTTGTTTTCGTTAGATTTATTGATAATAAAACCATTAAAAAGAACGAGATGGAAAAAGCTATATACAGTGCGGAATCAGATACAAAAAAAGTCTAGTTATTTTGGATACCATTTTATATCTATATCGTCTAATATTTATCATAAAAGGCAATATTAAGGAAAAATTAAGATATTATATAGACATTATTTAAGTATTTTAGTGTAGCATTGTAAGGAGGTAGAGCTTTTCTTTATATGAGGAAGGAACAAGATGAATAATAAAAATGAAAATATTATAGAAGTAAAAAACGCCAAAAAAATATATAGAATGGGTAAAGAAAGAATTGTTGCGGTTGATGATGTAAGCTTCACTGTAAAAAAAGGTGAATTCTGCTGCTTATATGGGGCATCAGGATCCGGTAAGTCAACTCTTCTAAATCTCATGGCAGGTATAGAAAAGCTTACTAGCGGTCAGATCATGATTAAAGGGCGCAACATACATAGAATGAGTGAAAAGGGCCTGGCAAAGTTCAGGCAAAATACTCTGGGCTTCGTATTCCAGTCCTATAACCTGCTCAATTCCATGACTGCTCTGGAGAATGTAGAGCTTCCACTGGTTTTTAAGCATATGAATACGAAACGAAGGCGTAGAATGTCTAAGCAAATGCTGATTAATGTCGGTCTTGGCGAGCGGCAGAAGCATAAGCCTACAGAAATGAGTGGAGGACAGCAGCAGAGAGTAGGTATTGCAAGAGCCTTTGTAAGTAATCCGGAGATAGTATTTGCCGATGAGCCAACTGGTAACTTAGATTCTAAGACCAGTAAGGAAGTAATGGATATCATCAAGAACATGGCAAAGGCTAATAACCAAACGATTGTAATGGTTACACATGACAAGGAGCTTGCTGAATATGCGGATAGGATTATCCATATCTTCGACGGAAAAATCGAAGAGATAATTAATCTTAAGCCGGAGACAACTACGGATTATAAGGACGCTGATACGCAGATAGAACTAGCGGATGATTTCATAGGGGATGAAGTATTGCCTGTAGAGAATCCAGGTTAAAAGAAGTAGCTTAGTATAATAAACAGGGTTGATGATTATAACAGAGACTATATAGGAAGTAGAGGGATATTAAATGAGGAAAAGAGTTAAAGGTTTAGTAACAATATTTTTATCATTATTGCTATTGCTTATGAATGTTTTAGGTAATAGTGTCCAGGTAAATGCACAGGGAAACGATGTAATTATTACAGAACCAGAAACTATTATACTGGTTCCCGGTGAAACAAAAACGATTAGGGTTCCCATAAAAGCAGTTGGTGATAACATTTCGAGACCTGTTATACTGGCTGAGGCTGATGATGTTTCAATTAAAATGTCTCAACCGAGATTAACCAGGGAAGGCTTTGATACACCGCCAAATATAATTACTCCATATTCCACACAATATATTGAGGTTGATGTTACGGTTGCAGAGACAGCAAAAATAGGAATATATCCTATTTATCTGTTGGTTACCGGTATGGCATACACTTTTGAGGGTGAAAAGAGTATTAACACTAAACTGACTGTTAACACTCAGATATTAGAAGAAAAGGCACCCGCACAATTAACAGTCAATAAAGTAGCAGTTGATAATCAGACTATCGGAAAGGATATAAACCTATCCTTTGCAGTCAAAAATGAGGGTGAGATTACAGCAAGGAATGTATTTGTAAGTATAGATTATGCAGAGACTGGAATGATAGCAGGCTATACAACTAAGAATGTAAAAATTGATGATATAGTGACGCAAGACGATGTCACTGTCAAATTACCAATTAAGACTTTATCTACAGCAACTCCAGGAATAAGGACTCTAACTATAAATATTGATTACAAGATAGAGGATGGGACGTCATTCAAGGAAAGCCATGAAGTATATATAAATCTTCGGGAAAATGATAATGCTCCGAATCTAATCCTTGATGATTTCAGTTATAATATGGTGGCAAAACAGGGTGAAAGCCTAGGTCTGGTTTTGCGTATAAATAACAGCGGGAATTCAAAGGCAGTAAATCCTCGAATCTATGTGGATGAATCGAGTATTGGAAGTGCTAAATTTATTAAGGATTATTATACTGAATACATAGAGCTAAGTAATATTAAAGCTGATCAGACTATTAAAGCAGAGATTCCTATGATTATATCAAAGAGGAACACTGGTGGGGAACAAAATTTGATGCTCAATTTGGTTTATTTTGATGAAGAAGGAGTAGAGTATAAATCTAGTGTAACCATCTATCCTCATATCGAAGCAGAGGGTATTTCCGAGGATGGTAAACCTATTGTATTAATTTCTAACGTGTTACAGT